>JAEYRQ010000340.1 GCA_023435545.1 Pseudomonadota bacterium
ACCTCGCTGGTCGAGCCGGCGACCGCGACGCCCACCTTCGCCGCCCGGATATCGCCCCGTGTGGGCGCGACGCCGACGATTTGGCCGGGCGCGGCGCGCAAGAACCCCCTCACCTCGCAATTCTCGCCGATGTCGACGCCGCGCCGGTCCGCCCCGCGCGCGAAGCCCCAGGCCACGGCATCGTGCCGCGCGGTGCCGCCGCGCCGCTGCAACAGTCCGCCGAGGACGGGAAACCGCGCGTCGGGCGAGAGATCCAGGCCGGGCACGAAGGCGGCCACACCGTCCCTGTCGAGCAGTTCGGAATCGATGCCCTCGAGGCGCATCGCGTTGCCGCGCCGGGCATAGGCATCGAGCTGCGCCGGCGAATGGGCGAGGTTCAGGACCCCGCGCTGCGAGAACATGACGTTGTAGTTGAGATCCGCCGACAGCCCTTCCCACAGCTTCAGCGACCATTCGTAGAAGCGGGAATTGGCCGACAGAAGATAGTTGGAGCGGACGATGGTGGTATTGCGGCCGACATTCCCGCCGCCGATCCAGCCCTTCTCGAGCACCGCGACATTGGTGATGCCGTGCTCCTTCGCCAGATAGTAGGCAGTCGCGAGCCCGTGGCCGCCGCCGCCGACGATGACGACGTCATAGGATGGTTTCGGCTCGGCGGCGCGCCAGGCGGGCCGCCAGCCGCGGTTGCCGGTGAGCGCGTTGCGCACAAGGGAGAAAACCGAATACTCGGCCAAGATGGTGTCCGTTGCAGGGAGCGCGGCGCGCGACGTCAGGAGAGACTGTCAGAGCCGCGGCGGTCTGTCCTTCAGAATTCCGACAGGCGGCGACCGTCGGCGCGACGTCGATCCGCTTGCACGGCGAACCAGGACCAACTATCCGAGGGTAACGTCAGGAACACGGGCGTCGGTCATCGTGGCGAGCGAGCCTCCGCGCATATTCGCATTCGGTATGGTCGAACGCTGTTCGCTGATGAGCGAGGTCGCCGCAATCGACACGCTGCGCGTCGCCAACCGCCTGCTCGGCCGCGAGGCGTATCGCTGGCGCATCCTGGCGCTGAACGGTGGGCCGGTCACCGCCAGCAACGGCATCACCATCGAGACCGAAGGCAGCTTCGACCTGGCGAGCGAGGCGGAGATCTTCTTCATCTGCGCCGGCCTCGTCCCGCTGCCCTCGCCGCTGGCGGCGTATCACGCGGCACTGCAGCGCGTCGCGCGTGCAGGCGTCGCTCTCGGCGGCCTGTCGACCGGCACCTTCCTGCTGGCGAGCGCCGGGTTGATGGACGGCTATCGCTGCACCGTCCATTGGGAGAACCGCCCTGCCTTCATGGAGATGTTCCCCGGCATCGACTGCACCGCGAAAGTCTACGAGATCGACCGCGACCGCTACACCACGTCGGGCGGCGCCGCATCCGTCGACCTCATGCTGCAGATCATCGCCGCCGATCACGGCTTCGAGCTGGCCGCGGCGATCGCCAATCAGCTCCAGCATGACCGCATCCGCCCCGCCGACGAGGAGCAGCGCTTCGGCGCGCAGACATTCCTCAATCCCCTGCCCGGCAATCTCCGGCGGGCGATCGAGGCGATGTCGGCGCATGTCGAGGCGCCGATCGCGACCGCGACCATCGCCTACCGCATCGGAGTCTCGGCGCGGCAACTCGAGCGGCTGTTTCAGCGCTACCTGAAGGTCACTCCGGCCCGGTATTACATGCGCCTGCGGCTCGAACGCGCGCGCGACCTCCTGCTCCACACCAACGTCCCGGTGCTCGACGTGGCGGTGGCGACCGGGTTCACCTCCAGTTCCTACTTCTCCCAGTGCTACCGTCAGGCCTTCGACCAGACCCCGTCCGAGACGCGGCGCATCGCGGTGATGGCCGGCGAGCGCGCCCAGGTCCGGCGCGCCGTCACCCGGACAACAGCCTCCTGAGCGCGCCGGCGACGATTTCGGTCGCTGCCTTCAGGTCGGACAGCATCAGGTGCTCGTCGGCGGCATGGGCATTCGCCTCCAGAATCGAGCGGGGGCCCGCGCCGTAGAGCACGGTCGGGATGCCTGCGGCCGCGTAATGACGCGCGTCGGTGTAGAGCGGGACGCCGGTAGAGCTCACGTCGACGCCGAGAACCTGCCCAGCCTGCTCTTGGATCGCCTCGATCAGGCTCTCCGCGCCCGGCAGCGGCCGCAGCGGCTCGGCCAGCATGATGCGACGGCAGTCCGCCGAGGCACCGGGATGGCGCGACGCGGCCTCCTGGATCAGCGCGACGAGATCGCGTTCCACCGCCTCGCCGTCCTCCTCCGGCACGATCCGCCGGTCGATGCGGAGCGTGACGCGATCCGGCACGACGTTGGTGTTGATGCCGCCGGAGATCAGCCCGACCGTCAGCTTCGGCGATCCGATGCCGGGGATCTCGCTTGTCATCGCACCGAGGCGCCTTCGCTCGTCGTAAAGCGCGGCCAACACGCCGGTTGCCGCCTCCAGAGCGTCGACACCCGTCTCGGGCATTGCGGCGTGGGCCTGCTTGCCGCGAACCGTCGCCTCCAGGTGCAGACAGCCATTGTGCGCTGTGACGATGGCATAGGAGAAGCCGGCGGAAATCGCGAGATCCGGCCGCGTCAGGCCCTCGTCGATGAGCCATTTCGGTCCGAGGAAGCCGCCTGCCTCCTCGTCGTAGGTGTGGTGCAGTTCGACGGTGCCGTTCAGTTCGGTCGGGTCGTCTTCCAGTGCCATCAGCGCGAAGGCGTAGGTGGCAAAGTCCGACTTCGACACGGCGACGCCGCGCCCGTACATCGCGCCGTTGCGGATCTCGGCGCCATAGGGATCGGTCGTCCAACCATCTCCCGGCGGCACCACGTCTCCGTGAGCGTTGAGCGCGATCACCGGTCCGCCTGAGCCGAAGGTCCGCCGCACGATCAAGTTGGTGACGCTGACCATGCCGTGGCGGGTCACGAGGTCGGCGGGGACCGGATGGCGCTCGACGGTGAACCCCATGTCCTCGAGCAGGCCTGCCGCCCGCGCCGCATGCGGCGCGCAGTCGCCCGGCGGGTTGTCGCTCGGCACGCGCACGAGCTCTCGCAGGAAGGCGACTTCGGCATCCAGGTCGGCGGCGGTCGGATGGGTCATTCGGGCGTTTCCTCGGATGGCGCCGGTTGCTGGCGTAGCTTATTCCCCCACCCGATCCTCCAGCCGGAACCGGATGATCCGGCAGACCTGTTCGATTGCGGTCGCGAACTCGATATCGCGGTCGTTGTCGATGCGCGCCTCGAAGGCGGCGAGAATATCGAGCTTGGTCGCGCCGCGCACGGCGAGGATGAAGGGAAATCCGAAACGGTCGCGGTAGCGGGTGTTGAGCTCGGTGAAGCGGTCGAACTCCTCACGTGTCAGGGAGTCGAGCCCTGCGCCCGCCTGTTCGGACCGGGAGTCCGGGCCGATCTCCCCGACAATGGCGGCCCGGCCAGCCAAGTCCGGATGGGCGTTCAGAAGGTCGAGCTGCAGCTCGCCGTCGGCGAAACGGACGGTCTGCTCGAAGGCGGCGATCATTGCCTCCCGGCCGGCGAAGGGGCGGCGAAGCTCGGCGACCGCCGCGACCCAGTCCGAATCCTCGGCGATGCCGCCGAATGCCGTCACGAAGGCCTCCCCCGGCATCGCGTTCACCTCGGCCAGCGACAGTCTCTCCATCCCCCGTCACCTGTTCGCGGCGATCCAGGCGCCGAGCGCGGCGCGGTCACCGCTCGTCATGCCGGTCTCGTTGCCGAGCGGCATCGCCTCGCCCCGCACGGCCTGTGCGACCACCCGGTCGGCATAGCGGCGCAGTTCGGCCAGCGTCTCGAGCCTGATGTCGGCGGGCGGCGCCTCGAACCCGTCATGCGTGGGCCTGTCAGCATGGCACATGACGCAGTGCGCATCGAGTATGGCCAGTACGTCCGCATCTGCGGGAACCGGCATGGCGGCGGTGTCCCGCTCGGCCGGCCGGGTCAGGTAGATCGCTCCAAGCAGCGCGATCGCGGCTGCCAGCAGTGCCCAGGAATAGGTGGCGAACTCGTCACCGGCGTCGGAGCGATTGATGAAGTGGCGCACCGTCGCTCCCGTCACCAGGATCAGCCCGACCACCAGCCACGTTTGCGGATGCGAATGCAGCATCGGGTAGTGGCCGCTGATCATCATCAGCAGCACGGGGAGCGTCAGGTAGTTGTTGTGTGTGGAGCGCTGCTTGCCGATGGAGCCGAGCCTCGGGTCCGGCTTGCCGCCGGCGATCAGCGAGGCGGTCATCTTCCGCTGATTGGGGATGATCACCATGAACACGTTGGCGGCCATCATCGTGCCGACGAAGGCGCCGACATGGATCAGGGCGCCGCGCCCGGAGAAGACATGGCTGAACAGCCAGGCACTCGCCAGGATCAGCGCGAAGACACAGACCGCCAGCAGAGCCGGCCGGCGCCCGACCGGGGAGCGGCAGAGGCCGTCATAGGCGAGCCAGCCGCCGGCCAGACTCGCCATCGAGATGCCGATCGCCTGCCATGGCGTCAGCGGCATTACCGACGGGTCGATCAGGTAGGAGGTGGCGTTGAAGTAATACTGGATGACCAGCAGAGCGAAGCCGGTCAGCCAGGTCAGGTAGGCCTCCCAGACGAACCAGTGCAGATCCTCGGGCAGACGCTCCGGCGCGACGGTGTATTTCTCGACGTGGTAGAACCCGCCACCGTGCACAAGCCACGAGGTGCCGTACACCCCGGGGTTCATCCGCTCGCGCTGTCTGAGGCTGAGATCGAGCCAGATGAAATAGAACGAGGCGCCGATCCAGCCGACGCCCACGACGAAGTGGCTCCACCTGAGCAGCAGATTGAGCCAGTCGAGCAGGAAGGCCTGCATGGGATGGTCCGGTGGGAGCGCTGTCGGGACGAGGTGCCCCGACAGCCGCAACCGTCGTCGCCTACTGTGGCAGTGTGTCGGTGATGCCCTTCACGTACCAGTTCATGCCGAGCAGCACTTCGTCGGAGAGCACCTCTCCCTCCTTCGCGGCCTCCTCGCCGTTCTGCTTGAAGATCGGGCCGGTGAAGGGATGGAACTGCCCGGAACGGATCGACTCTTCCGTCTCGCGGGCCATCTGGGCGATGTCGTCGGGCATGTTGGTATAGGGCGCCATCACCACCATCTCGTCCGCCAGACCGCCCCAGGTGTCGTCCGACGTCCAGGTGCCGTCGAGCACCGCCTTGGTGCGGGCGATGTAGTAGGAGGCCCAGTCGTCGACGATCGAGGTGAGTTGGGCATTGGGTCCGAACTGGATCATGTCGGACGCCTGACCGAAGGCCTTGACGCCGCGCTGCTCGGCGACCTGCATCGCGGCCGGCGAGTCGGTGTGCTGCGCGAGGATGTCGGCGCCCTGATCGATCAGCGCCTTGGCGGCATCGGCTTCCTTGCCCGGGTCGAACCAGGAGTTCACCCAGATGATCTTGACCTGAGCGTCGGGCCTGACCGACTGCATCCCCAGCATGAAAGAGTTGATGCCGCGCACCACCTCGGGAATCGGGAACGAGGCGATATAGCCTACGATGCCGCTCATCGACATGCGGCCGGCGATCTGGCCGATGATGTAGCGGCCCTCGTAGAAGCGGGAGGAATAGGTGCCGAGATTGTCGAGACGCTTGTAGCCCGTGGCATGCTCGAACTTCACGTCCGGAAATCGCTCGGCGACCTTCACAGTCGGGTTCATGAACCCGAACGAGGTGGTGAAGATCAGGCCGTTGCCGTCGGCGGCGAGCTGGCGGATGACCCGCTCCGCGTCCGGCCCTTCGGAGACGTTCTCGACATAGCTGGTTTCGACCTTGTCGCCGAACTCCTTCTCGACCGCCAGACGCCCCTGGTCGTGCTGGTACGTCCAGCCGAAGTCGCCGATCGGGCCGACATAAACATAGCCGATCTTCAGCTTGTCCTCGGCATGTGCAAGCCCCGTGAACATCGCGGCTGCAGCTGCCGCCGCCATCAGTGTCTTCATCATCTGCCTTCCCCTGTTTACAACGGACATTCCGGTTGCTATCGCTCGGGCACGAACGGAGTACCCAGGCTGAGCGGCGTATTCGCCCTGGCCCGTGTGCGTTCGCGCGAGATTATCACCAGGACGACGATGGTCGCCACGTAGGGCAGCGCCGTCATGACCTGCGACGGGATGCCGAGCCCTGCCCCCTGGGCATGGAACTGGAGGATTGTGATCGCCCCAAACAGATAGGCGCCGATCAGCGCCCGCCACGGCATCCAGGAGGCGAAGACCACCAGCGCCAGCGCGATCCAGCCCCGCCCGGCCGTCATTTCCTTCACCCACAGCGGCGTGTAGGACAGCGACAGGTAAGCGCCCGCCAGACCCGCACACAGGCCGCCGAACAGCACCGCCAGATAGCGCACCCGCACGACCGGCAGCCCGAGCGAGTGGGCCGAATGGTGGTTGTCGCCGACGGCGCGGAGCGTTAGTCCGGCCCGCGTCCTGTTCAGGAACCAGGCGACGCCTGCCACCATTGCGAAGGACAGGTAGACCAGCCCGTCCTGGCCGAAGAGAACCTTGCCGACGACCGGCAGGTCGCTCAGCAGCGGGAAGTAGAGCTGCGGCAGCGGATTGCGGGCGACACCGACGTAGCCTTCGCCGATCACACCGCTGACGCCGATGCCGAACAGGGTCAGCGCGAGGCCTGTCGCCACCTGGTTGGTGGCGAGCGAGACGGTCAGCACCGCGAAGATCAGCGCCATCGCCGTACCGGCGGCTGCGCCGGCGATCACGCCGACAAGCCCGCTGCCGCTGATAACGGCCGCCGCGAAGGCGCAGACTGCGCCCATCACCATCATGCCCTCGACGCCGAGATTGAGAACGCCCGAGCGCTCGGCCACGAGTTCGCCGATCGCGGCCAGCAGCAGCGGCGTCGAGGCGGTGATGACCGTGAGCAGGATCGCTTCGAGCACCGTCATGTCCGCGCCCCCGAGGCCGTGGGCGCCTGGAACCGGAGCCGGTAGAGGATGAAGGTGTCGCAGGCGAGCAGGAAGAACAGCAGGATCCCCTGGAATACCTTGGCGACGTCGATGGGCAGGTCGAGACGGATCTGTGCGGCCTCGCCGCCGATATAGGACACCGACATGATGATCGCGGCAAGGACGATGCCGACCGGGTTGAGCCGACCGAGGAACGCAACGATGATCGCGGTGAAACCGTAGCCCGGTGAGATGGTCGGCAGCAGCTGGCCGATCGTGCCGGAGACTTCGACGATACCGGCAAGGCCCGCCAGAGCACCACTGGCGAGGAACACGAACAGCACGAT
>JAEYRQ010000342.1 GCA_023435545.1 Pseudomonadota bacterium
CCGGACTGCCACCCTGAGGGAAGCCCACCGGCGTCGCATTCGTCGGCTCTGCATGGAGTATGCCCGGTCTGGGAACCAGCATGATCATATTCATGGTCACACAGTGCCTGCTGGTATCGGAGGTATAGCGACCCGGCATCAGCATACCAAAGGGATAGTAATCCTGGGCAGTGGTGTCTTAGCCCCCTATAAATTGGACAGTTTTTTGAAAATAGTTTAGGTTGTTAGTTGATTCGCTTTCGGCAAAGGTAGCCTCGCCTCCACAAATGTCAAGGTTATACGGAGCGGCAGCGGCTAACGCTTCACAGCTGTTGGCTGCCGACCTTGACATTTGCTCCGGCTTTGCGGCTGCTGGGTGCCTAAGCGATTCAACTCCCCTTCCATACTCATCTGCTGGTTGAGACGTAAAGGCTGACCTTAATTCAAGTCCCAGCTTCCATTTTTCTTCCGGTCTCATAAAGGCAATGCTTCGGTGTGGCCTTCTGTTGTTGTAGAAGTCCACAAAGCGTTTTATCGTACAGTTTGCTTCGTAGTAGCTTTCGAACTCCTGCCGGTCAATAACGGTGCGTTGCAGGATGCTGTGATAAGCCTCGATATAGCAATTTTCTTCAGGAGTACCCGGATGGGTGCATTCCTGCAATACTTCGGCTGTACGATAGAAGTTCTTTACCAGGTTGGCAATGAACTGGGGTCCGTTGTCATTGCGGATGATGATGCCTTTGATGCTGTTATGGCAGTTAATACGTTTGAGCATTTGAATAACATCATGCTGGCGTATGGAGTACTTTAGAACGCTGTCAAGCACTTTTTTACTGAAGACATCAATGACAGTAAGCAAATAACAGTTGCGCTGCTCTCCGGCTATCCAGACGTACTTGATGTCGATGCTCAGATATTCCATTGAGATCCTTGCATCTACTGCACGGAAAGGTGCAAAACGCCTTGGCCCACTGGTGCGGATGTGTTTATTGAGAAGCAGGTTGTTTTCATCCATCAGCCTGTACACTTTCTTATGGTTGATCAGGTAATTGTTATTTTGAAGTTCCACGGTCATGTATTCATAGCCGTAAGCTTCGGTAAACTCCTGGGCCAGCAGCTCCCGGATCTTGTCCACTACCTGATCATTGGTTACCACTGATCCATCCTGCAACCTTGTATACACACTGGGCTTTCTTCCAGGCTTACCCTCTTTAACAGCATTAAAGCACAAATTCTGCTTACCCCGGTGACTATCGGCGAGCCTAAGGTCACACACAACAGAGAGGAAACAAAGCAACTACGACCCTCTTATGAGATGCCTTGGGCTGGCAGAGGCACAGTGCAGATCGTGACGGTAAGCTTTCCTGTTACGGGCAGCCATGAGCTATTTCACTACCGCGCCAATGGTGGTTCATTTACGCTTAGGGATATACATACCCCCAGCTATAATGAGATAAGCATGGATATAGAGATGCAGACACTTGATAAAGCACAAGCCTTTGCAGAAGCAGAAAAAGAACTGGAAGCAACAAGGCAGTTGATCGCTCAAAACAACTTCGATATAGAACGGTGGTCGCAGTACATGAGCGAACAGATTGAAAGCATGGCTGCACAGAAAAGAAAGGAACTGCTGGATCTGTATAGCTAAAAACAAAGCCCCTAAATCAAGGGGCTTTGTTTTACTTTCCTGAAGACTCAAACAAAATCACTATTATAAAGACCTATCCTTCGGAATGCTTAATACCTAAAACGCTATCAATTTTAAGTACAAATTCTTCTTCAAATGGACGAATTAAATCTTTTATGAACTTAGCACTATGCTCCTTTATCTTACCTCCTTCACTTCCCCCTCTCCGATTTTCATCATAAGCGTAGGCAATAAAAAACTCAGAAGACATAGCAGTATCCCAATGCTCTTTTCGTCCATAATAGCGAAAAACGTAGGAATAAGTTTGTTTTTCTTTAATAAAGATGGTTACATATCCAGTATCGTCATTATAGTAATCCTTCACACTATCCTTATAAACATTTGGATTTTGAGCTATTACTTGGTCAACAGCTTTTTCTAACTTGTACTTTGGCACACTATATCTATATGCTTTAATATAACCATGTGTACCACCTCCAATACAGCCGCTGATGCAAATCAGTATAAATAGAATAATTCCACCTCTCATAATGCTATTTTATTTGTTGCTGTCTTGATAAATCCTATGGCTCCAAAGGCGCAGTTCCAGCTGTCGGCGCAGGCACATTTTGTAAAGACTTCTTCACACCTTCCGCAGCTTTAAAACTTTTATATCCTTGTTCTGCATACTTATGAGCTGCCTTCGCTGATTTTTCTGTTACTGGCTTTCTGGTTATAACATCATTCTCGCCATTCTTCTGCTTCTCTACAATTCTGGCTGCTCGTTCTCTGTATGCCTGATTTGCAGGAGTACTTCGGCTATTCATTACACCTGATAGTCCAGTCAAACGTAATATATCATAATCCTGATCGTGAATCATTCCATTTAAATCAGCTTCATCAATAGGGGATAAACTATAATCATCAGGATATTCACCTGTTTGAGGGTCTGGCTTTTCCCAATATTTCTTAGGATTATCTGGACCATTGTAAACACCATACATATTCTTCCTATTAAACTCCCAAGTGTCCTCCCAAGTACCGACGACCCCGCCTCCATAAGGTTGTGCATACTTTTCCCGCTCCTGATGAATTACATAGGTTACACCCACATCGCCTCTCGGTCCATAGCCATTTTCTGTTGTAACATTTTTCATCCCTTGTTGCTGAACATTTGTATAATTTACAATGCCTATCAGAGAACGGCTGCCATCTAGATGTTGCTTAATATGAACAGAATAAAATTCCTTCCCTTCTAAATCTATCCCATCAATTACTCTGTTTTCCGCAAAAGCATAGACACTATTCCACGGATACTCTTTAGCCAACGGGTCAACACTCATAAACCTTCCTAAACGTGTATCATGCATTCTAAAGGCAAAATTGATGCTGTTTCCAATACCCTTTATTTCATTATCCTTTTCTTGTCCGTTGAACCCAAACCTATACTGGTCCTTCTCATCACAAACCGTCACTACCCTGTTCTCCGGAACCAGGGTGGTATTCGTCAGCCAGGGGCGGTCGATGATGGGGGTGGTGTTACGAGGGAAGGTCTGCTGGCCACGGGGTGGTAAGAACTTCACTTCCAGGATGGTCTTGCCCGCATTGGCCACTGCATTCTTATCCACATTGATGGTCAGCGACTGCGCCCCTCCGGTAGTAATGTTCTTCCAGCTTACGGCATCATAAAACAGGTCTTCTGAATTATTATAATACTGCCGCACCCGCATCTGCGCCTGAAAGCCCTGACCCAGCTCCAGGGTAAAGCCCACCTGCTGCTGCGCCATATTCGTATCCATATGCAGGTGATGGAACGCCAGCACACCGGTCGCAGGCTCTCCGCTCAGATCCAGCGTGTAGCTGATGCCATTGTCCACTGCATTGGCCTGCACCACCCAGCCATTAGGATGACTGCTCGCATCCAGCCAGTGATATACATACAGGACTTCATCGGCAAACGCTGTCGCTGTCGGCAACTGC
>JAEYRQ010000380.1 GCA_023435545.1 Pseudomonadota bacterium
GGCTGCGCCGGGCCGCGCCCCCCCCCCCCCCCCCCCCGCCGCGATAGCCCGTCCGGACTTGTTGTCAGCCGAAGAGCTTGCCCGCCCGGCGCAAAAGCGCCCTGAACCGGCAGTTCAGCGTCGCGGAGCGATGCATGTCCAGGTTTCCCGGGCCACGTGCCGCGCGGGATATCAGAAGATCGACCAGCATGGCATTCTCCTCCTTCAGAGGTGGTGGCGTGGGCGTTTCCCTTGACACTGACGCCACCATCTCTAGTGCATTCAGTGCGCCTAAGATGCGCACTCTGTGCGATTCTGTCAACGAGTATGCGCACAGGGTGCATGTCAGTTTGATGAATCTTGCGCGAATGAAGTGTCGACAGCGTTAACGAGGTTACGATGGGTAAGCAGGACACCGCGGAAACGCCGATGACATCCGGCCAGTTCCGCGCCTGGCGTAAATCACTGGGCATGAAACAGAAGGAGGGCGCCGACCTCCTCGGTCTCAAGAAGCTGATGATCCAGTACTACGAGAAGGGCGAGCGGGACGGCAAAGCCGTAGAGATCCCCAAGACCGTGCGCCTCGCCTGCTATGCCCTGACCCGGGGTGTCGTCGACTTTGACGGGAATGACGTGACCACATTGCCGGCGGGCTCCGCTATTGCCGGCGGATAGCCGGCGGCGGGCGTCCATCAAGCCACTAGCCGGGCAACCGGCGCGAATGCCCTGACCAGATCCCGATCCAGTTTCGGCCCCAGTCCCGTGACGATCCGATAGGCCTCTGTACCGGACAGCGGCGCCTTGTACGCCCGTCGTTCGATGAGGGCGCCGAACACGTCGGAGATCGTGATTATGCGCGTATGGTCCGATATCTGCCGTGCTGTCAGGCCGTTCGGGTAGCCCGAGCCGTCGAGATATTCGTGATGGTTGAGGACCATATCCAGCACTTCGGTTGGCGCCTCGTCGTTGGCACGCAGCGCGTCGTATCCGGCTTGTGGATGAACGCTGATGAGCTGCCTCTCGCCGGGCGTGAGCTGTCCGGGCTTCTCCAGGATCGAGATCGGAACCCGGGCCTTGCCGATATCGTGCAGCAGGCCCGCCGTCGCCAGCAACCTCCGGTCCTGCCGCGATGCGCCCATATGCTCTGCGAAAGATACCGCGATACCGGTGACGATCAGACTGTGCTGGTAGGTGCGGCTGTGATGCCCATGAACCACCTCGAGCCACCGCTTCAGGCCGATATCGGCAATGCTGTCGACCACTGCTGTACTCGCCCGGTTGACCGACGCCATATCAGCAGTGGTGCCGGAAGCGGCAGCGCGAAACGCAAGCCTCAGGGCATCGACCGGAGCTGATATGCAATCGAAGAACGCATCGACGGCAATCGACGGCCGGTCGCAAAGCCCCCCGGCCCGACTGGCGATCTTGTGGGCGACAGCCGCCGCTTCCACCGGGCGGGGCAGGACGCAGGTGGCGCCCAGTGCCAGGGCCTGGATCGGATCGGCGGCAGACCGCCGGTCCACGAAGAAGGCCACCTCGCCGCCAGCGGTGCCTCCCTTCAGCCAGGCCTTCAGGTACCCCACCGTCGCTGGGTCGCGCAGGTTCGCATCGACGATGGTCATCGCTCCCGGCCCGGTATCGGGCAGGCCAGACGGTTGATAGCGGCTGAGCACGATCGTGTCGGGAAGGATGCGCTGCAGCGCGTCGGCGAACTCGAAGGCATCCGATACGATCGTGAGGGTCGACATGGGGGCGATCATTACCGCGCGAGGGTTGGCAAACCGGCCCTGAAAAGGGAACGGGATTCCGCGGTGTTGCCGCGTCCGGCCCCCGGATCCTCGACAGGACGGTCATTGTACGCCGACTTATACGATTGCCGCGTTATTTGCCGATTAATTGACACCCCTGCCAGGTGTTAATCGGCACTAACTAACGGAAACACCACCTGCCACATGCTGGCCCATCCGGCCGGCCTGGTGGACGGTGGAGAACCCGCCACCGGCGGGCTTTCGCCTGGCGGATTTTTCCCCTATGTATCGCGCCCGGCCAAACAGATACCCGTATCCCCAGCGAGCGAAGCACGCATCCTTGAAGGCGCGTGAGGCGCCCGCGCAGCCCGCGCGCCCACAGTCATGCCCAAACGCACAGATATCCGCACGATCCTCATCATCGGCGCCGGACCGATCGTCATCGGCCAGGCCTGTGAGTTCGACTATTCCGGCACCCAGGCGGTGAAGGCGCTGAAGGAGGAGGGCTACCGGGTCGTCCTGGTCAATTCCAACCCGGCGACGATCATGACCGATCCGGATCTGGCGGATGCGACCTATATCCAGCCGATCACGCCCGAGGTCGTCGCGCGCATCATCGAGAAGGAGCGCCCCGACGCGCTGCTGCCGACGATGGGCGGCCAGACCGCGCTGAACACCGCCCTGTCGCTCAACCGCGACGGCGTGCTGGAGCGGTTCGGCGTCGAGATGATCGGGGCCAAGGCCGACGTGATCGACAAGGCCGAGGACCGCGAGCTGTTCCGCGAGGCGATGAAAACCATCGGCCTGGAGACTCCGCGCTCGATGTTGGCCCATTCGCTGATCGAGGCGCTGCCCGCGCTGGAGGCGATCGGCCTGCCGGCGATCATCCGTCCGTCCTTCACGCTCGGCGGCCAGGGCGGCGGCGTCGCCTACAACCGCGAGGAGTTCCTGGAGATCGTAGAGCGCGGCATCGACGCCTCGCCCACCAACGAGGTGCTGATCGAGGAATCGGTGCTCGGCTGGAAGGAGTACGAGATGGAGGTCGTCCGGGACCGGGACGACAACTGCATCATCATCTGCTCCATCGAGAACATCGATCCGATGGGCGTGCACACGGGAGACTCGATCACCGTCGCTCCGGCGCTGACGCTCACCGACAAGGAATACCAGATCATGCGCAACGCCTCGATCGCGGTGCTGCGGGAGATCGGGGTCGAGTCCGGCGGCTCCAACGTTCAGTTCGCGGTCAATCGGGCGGACGGGCGCCTGGTGGTGATCGAGATGAACCCGCGCGTGTCGCGTTCCTCCGCGCTGGCTTCCAAGGCAACCGGCTTCCCGATCGCGAAGGGCGCCGCCAAGCTGGCAGTGGGCTACACGCTGGACGAACTGGAGAACGACATCACCGGCGGCGCCACGCCGGCCTCGTTCGAGCCGACGATCGACTACGTGGTCACCAAGATCCCGCGCTTCGCCTTCGAGAAATTCCCCGGCGCCGAACCGGTGCTGACCACTTCGATGAAGTCGGTCGGCGAGGTGATGGCGATCGGACGCACCTTTGCCGAATCCCTGCAGAAGGCGCTGCGCGGCCTGGAGACCGGGCTCACCGGCCTCAACGAGATCGAGATCCATGGCATCGGCCAGGGCGACGACAAGAACGCGATCCGCGCGGCGCTCGCCGTTCCGATGCCCGACCGTATCCTGAAGATCGCCCAGGCGCTGCGACTCGGCGCCACACACGAGCAGGTGCACGCATCCTGCCGCTACGATCCCTGGTTCATCGAGCGCATCCAGGAGATCGTCGACCTGGAGGCGAAGGTGCGCCGGCTCGGTCTGCCGAAGACCGCCGCCTCGCTGAGATCTCTGAAGGCGATGGGCTTCTCCGACGCCAGGCTGGCGGAACTCGCCCGCACCGACGAGGCTTCGGTCGCCGCCCTGCGCGCCGAGCTCGGTGTCCATCCAACCTTCAAGCGCATCGACACCTGCGCAGCCGAATTCGCCTCGCCGACGGCCTACATGTACTCGACCTACGAGAGTCCCTTCATGGGCCAGCCCGCCGACGAGGCCGAGCCGAGCGAGCGCAGCAAGGTCATCATCCTCGGCGGCGGCCCCAACCGGATCGGCCAAGGCATCGAGTTCGACTACTGCTGCTGCCACGCCGCCTTCGCGCTCGCCGATGTCGGGCTCGAATCGATCATGGTCAACTGCAACCCGGAGACCGTCTCGACCGACTACGACACCTCGGACCGCCTCTATTTCGAGCCGCTGACCGCCGAGGACGTGCTGGAGATCATCCGCGTCGAGCAGTCGAAGGGTGATCTGCTTGGGGTGATCGTCCAGTTCGGCGGCCAGACGCCGCTGAAGCTCGCCCAGGCGCTGCAGAAGGCGAACGTGCCGATCCTCGGCACCTCGCGCGACATGATCGACCTGGCCGAGGACCGCGACCGCTTCAAGCGCCTCCTGGAGCGGCTGAGGCTGCGTCAGCCCAAGAACGGCATCGCCTATTCGATCGAGCAGAGCCGGCTGGTCACCGCCGAGCTCGGCTTCCCGCTGGTCGTGCGCCCGTCCTACGTGCTCGGCGGGCGGGCGATGGCGATCATCCACGACGAGAAGATGTTCGACGAGTACCTGCTCGGCACCTTGCCGGCGCTGGTGCCCGAGGACGTCAAGGCGCGCTATCCCAACGACAAGACCGGCCAGATCAACACGGTCCTCGGCCAGAACCCGCTGCTCTTCGACCGCTATCTGTCGGATGCGATCGAGGTGGACGTCGACGCGCTCTGCGACGGCACCGACGTCTTCATCGCCGGCATCATGGAGCATATC
>JAEYRQ010000415.1 GCA_023435545.1 Pseudomonadota bacterium
TCGACGAGGTGGAGGAAGCGGGATTCGCCGGGCCGAACCATCATCGCTTCCACCGTCCCCATGACCGGGTCCCCGACGATCGCCAGTTCGTCGGTGCCGGTTGCGAGCAGGAGTTCGGGCAGGGGGCTCGAGGCAACGATCGCATCGAGATTGCCATCGGTCAGCGCCGTCTTCAGCGCCGACTCGTCGGCGAAGTCCCGAACGCTCGCGTGCTGGAAGACCTGGCCGGCGACGAACTGGGATACGGTTCCGGCAACGACGCCGACGGTCTTGCCCTCGGCGTCGAGGCTGGCGAGCTCCGGCGCGGCGCCGTCCTCGGTGCGCGCAAGCACGTTGACCTCGGACTTCGAGTAGGGCTTCGAGAACAGGCCGAGCTTGGCGCGCGGCATCGTCACCGACAGGCCCGAGATGATGATGTCGGCGTCGTGCGCCAGGAGGGCAGGAATGAGATCCGGCAAGGGCCGCCGCACGAACTCCGCCCTGACGCCGAGGTCGGTCGCAAGGCGGGTGGCAAGGTCGATCTCGAAGCCGATCGGATCGCCGTCCTCGTCAACCATCACATAGGGCACGAAGGTCTCGGACACGATGCCGACCTTCAGTGTTCCGCGCGCCATCACGTCTTCGAAGGTACCGGCGGATGCGACTGGCGCCGCCAGAAGCGCGATCAGACCCAGCGCCCGCGCGAATGCCGTACCGAACATGCCACCTCTCCCTGTCGTTCATGGACGATCGTCGGACCCATCACTAGAAGCAATGTGTTGACGCTGTCTTATCGGGTATCCAAACATTCTCATGTGCTCCCAGGCGCCGATGTCGCCCGCATTTCGATGCGCCCGGTAACGCGACCTTAAGCGCCGCTGGTGAATGAGTTGCCTGACGAACACCAAAGGGAGGTCGAGATGACCAAGCAGTTCGGCCTGCGCGCCATGGTTCTGGGTGCGGCGGCGTGTGTGGCGCTGTCGGGCATGACCGGACCGGCGGCCGCATCGAAGACCGGTGACAAGGTCGCTGCCGGCGTTGCCGGCGCGGTGATCGGCGGCATCATCGGCGCCGCCGCGGCCAACGCGTCGAAGTATCCGCCGGCTCCCTCGTACCGACCCTATCAGCCCTACCAGCCTGGCTACGCGCCCGCGCCCTATCCGACCACATCGCCGGTCCAGACCTGTGTCGGCTACGGCAACAAGTACTCGCAGAAGAGCGGCGCGCTCGGTATCCGGCTGGACAGCGTCGTGTCGGTGACACCGACCGCCTACAACCAGACCGTGGTCGGCGCCTACATGACCGTGCTGTGGTCCGGCACCCAGCGGACGGCCTACGTCACCTGCACGGTGACCAACGGCGTCGTGACATCCTGGCTGGTTGCCTGACCTCGAGTCGGGCCGGCGGGTCAGGCCGGGCGATAGCCGAGCAGCCTGGAGATATCGCGCCCAGCGCGCGTCACCGCCGCGATCTGCTCGGCGGTCGGCGGGTCGGAGATGTACTGCACCGAATCGACGATGGCGATGATACCGGTGAGCTGGCCGCCACCGTCGAGGATCGGTGCAGCCAGCGCCGTCAACCCTATCGTGATCTCATTGGCTGCGGCCGCCCAGCCGCGGGCCCTAACACGGTCGAGTTCGGCCGCGAGCAGTGCCGGATCGGTGATGGTCCTGTCGGTATGCCGCTCGAGCGTCCCGGCTAGCGTGGTGCGTCGCAGCTCCTCGTCGCCGAATGCCAGCGCCACCTTGCCCTGCGCGGTCGAGTGGAAACCGATCACCGAGCCCACCTTCACGCCAATCTCCAGTGCGGACTTGCCGGTAAGCATCGCCAGGATGTGCACCCCGTCCGGCTCGGCCTGCGACAGCACCACGGGATTGCCGAGCTGTTCCCGCAGCTCGCGCATCACCGGCCGCGCGACCGAGGTCAGCTCGAAATTGTCGGATACCGCCCGGCCGAGCGCGATCAGCCGGGTGCTGACCTTGTAACGTTCGGTGTCCTCCTCGCGGATGATGTAACCGGCGGCGAGCAGGGTCTGCAGATGCCGGTGCATTCGGCTCTTGGTGGTCTCGAAGGCCTTGGCGAGTTCGGTCACGCCGACGGCCGCCTGGCGCTCAGCGAGGAACTCGAGGATTTCGAGCGCAAAGACGACGGCCTGCACGCCGCTGCCGCGCGGGGAGCCGGAGATGCGGGGCATGGGATCGGCTTCGATGCGGGGTTGCGATCAATAGATCAGTGTTGCGGAGATCGTAACCGCTCTGCCGGCTGCTGGAAAGTCCCCGCCATTCTCGAGGCAGCGATGTGCGACCGTTCATGTTGCCAGCGACGGCCCGGCTGGTAAATTGGCTCACAGTCCCATCGGGCTCGACGAAAAACCCAGAAAATTGGCCCACTTCCACTCGGAGGAATTTATATGCGTCTTTTGAAGCGCCCGTTCCTGATTGCTGCCGGCGCCGCCGCGATCATTGCCGCGCCGGTCACCGCCAAGGCGGTCGAGTACATCAACATCCTCACCGGCGGCCAGGCCGGCGTCTACTATCCGCTCGGCGTCGCCATGGAGAAGCTGTTCGCCGCCGAGATTCCGGACGTCCAGCCCTCGGTGCAATCGACCAAGGCGTCGGTGGAGAACCTCAATCTGCTGCAGGACGGCAAGGGCGAGATCGCGCTGGCGCTCGGCGATTCGGTCGCGCTTGCGTGGGAGGGCGACGCGGACGCGGGTTTCAAGGCGCCGCTCGACAAGCTGCGGGGGATCGGCGCGATCTATCCGAACTACATCCAGATCGTCGCCTCGAAGGAGTCCGGCATCAAGACGCTCGCGGACCTGAAGGGCAAGCGGCTCTCCGTCGGCGCGCCGCGCTCCGGCACCGAGCTCAATGCCCGGGCGATCCTCGGAGCCGCCGGCATCAGCTACGACGATCTCGGCAAAGTTGAGTACCTGCCCTTCGCCGAATCCGTCGAGCTCATGAAGAACCGCCAGCTCGACGCCACGCTTCAGTCGGCAGGGCTCGGTGTCGCCTCCATCCGCGATCTCGCCACCTCGGTCGACATCGTCGTGGTCGAGGTGCCTGCCGAGGATGTGGAGAAGATCGGTTCGCCTTACATCTCCGCGACCATCCCCGCCGGCACCTACACCGGCCAGGACGCGGATGTCGCCACCGCGGCGGTCATCAACTTCCTGGTGACGCATTCGGACGTCTCGGAGGACGTGGCCTATGGCATGACCAAGGCGATCTTCGAGAACCTCGACCAGATGGTCGCCGCGCATTCGGCCGCAAGGGCGATCTCGCTGGAGAACGCGCCGAAGGATTCGCCGATCCCGCTGCATCCGGGCGCCGAGAAGTACTACAAGGAAAAGGGCGCGATGTAGCGCCGCGGACGTGCCGGTCGCCGAGCAGCCCCGTGCCGGGTACTGCATGGTGATCGAACCGCAGCGCACTGCGATGGCCGGGTCCGCCCCGGCCATCGATGCTTCCCGGCGCGGTGCGACGAGAGCCGGGAGAACTGATCCGACCGGCCAGCACGACACAGCGCTGCCGGCAGCCGGGGACACCGCATGACCGCAGCATCCGTCGGGGCGGCCGCGAGCGGGGCCGCATCCCGCGAGACCCACCACTGGGCCTGGGGACCCCGGCCCGGCGCCGCGATCCTGGTCGCGGTGGCGATTGCCTTCTCGCTGTTCCAGCTCTGGACCGCGGCCTATTCGCCGATCCCGAGCCAGGTCGTCAGAGCGGTTCATGTCGGCTTCCTGATGCTGCTGCTGTTCGGGCTGGTCGCCAACCGGGAGCCGCTGGCGAGCTGGCGCATCGCGCTGTTCGCGACGCTCGGCATCGCCGGCTTCGCCATCGGGCTCTATCACTGGGTGTTCTATGTCGAGATCGTCATCGAGCGCGCGGGCGCGCCGAACGACGTCGACCTGATCGTCGGCACCATCGCCGTCGCCCTGGTGTTCCTCGCCGGCTACCTGATGATGGGGCCGGCGCTGCCGATCATCTGCGGGCTGTTCCTGGCCTACGGGCTGTGGGGACACCTGCTGCCGCCGCCCTTCGGCCACCGGCCCTACGACTACGAGCAGATGATCGAGATCCTGTTTCTCGGCACCGAGGGCATCTACGGCACCCCGACCTACGTCTCGTCGACCTACATCTTCCTGTTCATCCTGTTCGGCTCGTTCCTCGAACGGGCGGGGATGATCCAGCTGTTCACCGACGTGGCCATGGGCACCGTCGGCCACACGCGCGGCGGGCCCGCGAAGGTGTCGGTCGTCTCCTCCGGCCTGATGGGCACGATCAACGGGTCCGGCGTCGCCAACGTCGTGACAACCGGCCAGTTCACGATTCCGCTGATGAAGAGCTTCGGTTTCCGCCCGGCATTTGCCGGCGGCGTCGAGGCGACCTCCTCGATGGGCGGCCAGATCATGCCGCCGGTGATGGGCGCCGTCGCCTTCATCATGGCCGAGACCATCGGCGTGCCTTACGTCGAGGTGGTCACCGCGGCGATCGTGCCGGCGATCCTCTACTTCGTCACCGTGTTCTGGATGGTGCATCTGGAGGCGGGGCGGCTCGGGCTGAAGGGCCTGCCCCGCGACGAACTGCCGAGCGCGCTGGGCGCGGTCAGGCGCCGCTGGTACCTGATCCTGCCGCTGGCCGCGCTCGTCTACCTGCTGTTCTCGGGCTACACGCCGCTGTTCGCGGGGACGCTCGGCCTGGCGCTCACCATGCTGATCATTCTCGGCGTGCCGATCGCTGCCCGGCTCGGACCCGTGGCGCTCAGGATGGTGTTCTGGGTGGCGTTGGGGCTCGCCGCCAGCCAGTTCTTCCGGTTCGGCATCGACGTCGTCGTGGTGCTGATCCTGATCTTCATCGCGGCGAACCTGTTCGCCAAGGGCGGCCGCGAGACGCTGAAGCTGTCGGTCACCAGTCTCGCCGAGGGCGCCAAGAACGCGCTTCCCGTCGGCGTCGCCTGCGCGCTGGTCGGCGTCATCATCGGCGTGCTGGCGCTGACCGGCACCGCCACCACCTTTGCCCGCGTCATCGTCGCGATCGGCGAGAGTTCGCTGTTCCTGTCACTGGTGCTCACCATGCTGACCTGCCTGGTGCTCGGCATGGGCATCCCGACGATCCCCAATTACATCATCACCTCCTCGATTGCCGGCCCGGCCCTGCTCGATCTTGGGGTGCCGCTGATCGTCAGCCATATGTTCGTCTTCTACTTCGGCATCATGGCCGACCTGACGCCGCCGGTGGCGCTGGCCGCCTTCGCCGCAGCGCCGATCGCCAAGGAATCCGGCATGAAGATCGGCGTGCAGGCGGTCCGTGTCGCGATCGCCGGCTTCGTCATTCCCTACATGGCGGTTTACGCGCCGACGCTGATGCTGCAGCCCGGAGGACCGCTCGCCGATGCCATCGGCTTCTGGCCGGCGGTCGCCTACAGCATCTTCAAGGCGCTGCTGGCGATTTCGCTGTGGGGGGCGACGGCGATCGGCTTTGCCGGGGTCAAGCTCGTCTGGTGGGAGCGGCTGTGGGCCTTCGCAGGCGCCGCCTGCCTCATCGTGGCGCTGCCGATCACCGACGAGATCGGGCTTGCCGCCTGCCTCGCATTCATTGGCTGGGTGTGGTGGCGCAACCGCCGCAGCCGGGTCGCAGCCGCGGCCGCAGGCTGAGCCATGGCGCTCTGCCTCGCCGGCGCAGCGGTGCTGGCGCGGATCGCCGCCACCGCCTTCACACTGTCGTGGACGCACACGGTGGAGCGGATCCCCTGGCAGGAGGACTGGCGGATCGAAGACGGTGGGCTCGTGCTTGAGACCGTGCGGCTGAAGGGGTCCGGCGCCGGCATGGAGCCCGCCCCGAAGGCGCGGCTCGTCGACGGCTGGTATGTGTGGCAACCACAGGGCGACATCCGCACGGAATTCGTGCTGCGCCGGGCCGACACCGCGATTGCCGGCGACTGGAGCCTGTGCACCGAGGCCGAGGGCTGCCACAGTCTCGCCGAGTTCATCGGGGCGGCGGACCCGGTTCGGCTGTACGCCTGCCCGTGAGTCGCGTCCGACCCGAACGGGCGGTTCGGAGCACGACCCGCGGGGGAAGGCAGATGGCAACCGGCATCCATTTCCGGAGGCCGGCCAGGCGACCAAATCTTACACTTTGTACCTCGGCGGGGGACAGTTCTGCGACATCGGGCGTTCAGGTTGGCGGTCATCCCATGACGCCAACACGGAGCGTTGCGATGCGGAGACGGATGCGAAGTCAGAAGGAACACCTGATCACGGCGGCGATGCTGGCCGCCTTGAGCGCAGTGACGTTTGCGATCCTGCCGGCGAGCGCCCAACAGACCGGAAGCCTCGACCGGGAGATGCGCCAGGCGATCCGCAACGCCTGTTCGGCCGACTACCGCCAGTTCTGCAGGTCCGTGAGGCCGGGCGACGGCCGCATCGCTGCCTGCTTCATGGACAATGCTGCCAGCCTGTCGGATCCGTGCCGCGCGGCGCTCAGCAGCTTGATCGAACAGCAACCTCCATCTCCGCCGCCCGGCTGATCAC
>JAEYRQ010000522.1 GCA_023435545.1 Pseudomonadota bacterium
GTTCCGAGCGTCGCGGGCGCGCCGGGCATGGCCGAGAACTCGCCGCCCTGGCTGATGTTCGAACGGCCGCCGCCGCCGGCGCTGACCACCTTGAAGCTGTAGGAGCCGCTGACCGGCGCGTCGGCGCGGACGAGCGCCTCGAGCGCCACCATGCCGTTCGCAGAGGTCTCGCGGATCTCGCAGCTTAGCGGCTGGTTGGTCGCGCCCGCCTGATCCATGCCGCCCGCGGCTCCGGCCAGACCGATGCCGATCAGGGCCGGCACCATGGCCGTACGGGCGAGTGTGAGGAAAGTGAACATGTCGATCTCCCATCCTGTGTCGAGACCGGGGTCACCGGTAACGCGTGTGGGGGGAGCGATGCTCCCCCCGGTTCAGTCGGTTGCCCGAACCCGAGGGGTCACGGGCAGTTCTGGACGAACGCGGCGACGTTGTCGCGACCGGCCTGGACCACATCCGCCTGGCAGCCATTGCCGACCTGCACGCCAGCAGCGACGTTGCGGTTGCCGTCCTGGGTGATGATCGCGGTGTGGTTGGCGCCGAACTGGCCCACACCCGCCGCGTTGTTGCGGCCACGCTGCCAGGTGTCGGCGAAGTTGTTGACGCCGTTCTGGCCGATGGCGCTGACGTTGTTGCGGCCCTGCTGATTGGCGACCGCCGAATTGAAGATGCCGTTCTGGTGCACGCCGATCTGGTTGTTGATGCCGACCTGGCCGCCACCCGCGGCGTTCCAGGCGCCGGACTGGTGGATGTTGACGCTGTTGGCCATGGCGGGAACCGCGGCGAAGCCGATGATCGCGGCGATGGCGCTGGTGAGGATGAACTTGCGGGTCATTTTTCCGTCTCCTGCTCTCGCGGATCATTCCGCGCTGTTGACAGTGACGGTTCTAGCGACCCGATCCGGAACCGAGCCTGAACCCCGCGTTCAGCTGGCGTTCATCGGAAAGGGACGGGCGCGGGCGGTGAATTGCGCATGGCGAACAGCGCATGGGAGGCCCGACCGCATGATCCCCGTCCGCCCTCGCCACGCGCCATTCGTCTCTGCGACCGCGAAGTGGCAAAATCATTCGTGATTCGTTACAGCGTCGGTCGCTGTCCCCTTTGCGCACCCGGAAGGCCCATGGCGAAATCGCAGGACCTGTTCACGCTGTTCGACCAGGACGCCCCGAAGGGCGAGCCGGCCGCACCCGCCAAGCCGAGGGGGCCGGAGCGCCCTGCCCCGCGCGTCGTCGCGCACGGAGCGGAGGACGCCTACACGGCTGCCGACATCGAGGTGCTGGAAGGCCTGGAGCCGGTGCGCCGGCGTCCGGGCATGTATATCGGCGGCACCGACGAGAAGGCGCTGCACCACCTGTTCGCCGAGGTGATCGACAACTCGATGGACGAGGCGGTGGCGGGACACGCCAGCTGGATCGACGTGTCGCTGGAGGCGGACGGCTTCCTGACCGTGACCGACAACGGCCGCGGCATCCCTGTCGATCCGCATCCGAAGTTCAAGGACAAGTCGGCGCTGGAGGTGATTCTCACCACGCTGCATGCCGGCGGGAAGTTCGATTCCAAGGTCTACGACACCTCCGGCGGCCTGCACGGCGTCGGTGTCTCGGTGGTCAACGCGCTGTCAGAGCGCCTCGAGGTCGAGGTGGCGCGTGGTCGCCAACTCTACCGGCAGGTCTACGCGCGCGGCGCGCCGCTGGGGCCGATCGAGCTGCTCGGCGAGACCATGAACCGGCGCGGCACCAGGGTGCGCTTCCGGCCAGACCCAGAGATCTTTGGCAAGACGGTGCATTTCCGCCCTGCCCGGCTGTTCCGGATGACCCGGTCGAAGGCCTATCTGTTCCGGGGCGTCGAGATCCGCTGGACATGCGCGGCGGAACTTCTGCCCGAGGACGGATCGGTCCCGCCGAAGGAGACGTTCCATTTCCCGGGCGGTCTGAAGGACTTCCTCGCGGCGGAGATCGGTGGCGAGACGCTGGTTGCCAACGACATCTTCGCCGGACGCGTTCAGAAGGACGGCGGCCACGGCAGCGTCGAGTGGGCGGTCGCCTGGTGTGCTGGACGCGACGGATTCGTCTCCTCCTACTGCAACACCATCCCGACGCCCGAAGGCGGGACGCACGAGGCGGGTCTTCGCTCCGCGCTGCTCAGGGGCCTCAGGGCCCACGCCGAGCTGACCGGCCGCAAGCGCGCGCAGATCTTCACGGCCGACGACGTCATGACGTCCTGCACAGCCATGCTCTCGGTGTTCATCCGCGAGCCGGAGTTCCAGGGCCAGACCAAGGACAAGCTGGCCACGGCAGAGGCGACACGCATCGTCGAGCAGGCGCTGCGCGACGAATTCGACCACTGGCTCGGGGCAAGCCCGCAGCAGGCGACGAAATTGCTCGACTGGGTGATCGAGCGCGCCGAGGACCGCATGCGGCGGCGCCAGGAGAAGGAGGTCGGCCGTAAGACCGCGGTGCGCAAGCTGCGCCTGCCGGGCAAGCTCGCCGATTGCTCGGCGACGGCAGCGGCGGGGTCGGAGATTTTCATCGTCGAGGGCGATTCGGCCGGCGGCTCGGCCAAGCAGGCGCGCGACCGCCAGACCCAGGCGGTGCTGCCGCTCCGCGGCAAGATCCTGAACGTCGAGAGCGCCGCGTCCGGCAAGCTCGCGCAGAACCAGCAGCTGGCCGATCTCGTGCAGGCGCTCGGCTGCGGCGCAGGCAAGCAGTACAGCGGCGACGACCTGCGCTACGACAAGGTCATCATCATGACCGACGCCGATGTCGACGGCGCGCATATCGCCTCGCTGCTGATGACCTTCTTCTACCGGCAGATGCCGCGGCTGATCGACGACGGGCATCTCTACCTCGCGGTCCCGCCTCTCTACCGCCTCAGCCAGGGGGGCAAGACGCTATACGCGCGGGACGATGCCCATAAGGACGAGCTGCTGCGCACGGTCTTCAATGGCCGCGGCAAGGTCGAGATCGGCCGGTTCAAGGGCCTGGGCGAGATGCTGCCCGGCCAGCTCCGCGAGACGACCATGGATCCGCGGCGCCGAACCCTGTTGCGCGTCGAGGTCGAGCACGATCCGGAGGGCACGGCTGATGCCGTCTCCCGCCTGATGGGCAACAACCCGGACGCACGGTTCCGGTTCATCCAGGACAACGCGGAGTTCGCCGAGGACCTGGATATCTGACCGCACGGCACTCCGCACTCCGCCGCCCCCGGTCGCCGTCAGTCTTGCAGGAACTCGATGAGGAGCGCGTTGACCGCTTCCGGCTCTTCCAGCGTCGGCAGGTGGCCGGCGCGGGGTATCGCGCGGAGTTTGGCTCCCGCGATACCCTCCGCGATCTCACGGGCCAGGTCGGGCGGCGTCAGCCGGTCCTGCTCGCCGACCATGACGAGTGTCGGGCACGCGATCTGTGCCAGGTCGGGGCGTGCGTCCTTGCGGTTCATGATTGCCGTCTGCTGTCGGCGGAAGGCGTCGAGCCCCGTGTCGTCGGCCATGCGCCGAACAACTGAAACGAGTTCCGGATCGTCGAGGCGGCTCTCCGCCACGAACAGCGGCAGCAATTTGTCCATGACCGGGCCGAGCCCCTCCCTCTCCGCCAACGCGATGAGCTCGTGCCGGAGGGCCGTCTGATCGGGCCGGTCGGGCCTGGCCGAGGTATCCATCAGGACGAGCCTGCCGATGCGCTGCGGCGCGCGCGCCGCCATCTCGAAGGCGATGTAGCCGCCCATCGACAGGCCGACGAGATCGAAGGTCTCAGGCGCGGTCGAGAGGACGAATTCCGCGATGGCGTCCATCGAGTCCTGGAGACGGTGCTCGGCGATCGAGCAGGTGTATGTCCCTTCGAGCGCGGCAATCTGCGGTGCATAGAGC
>JAEYRQ010000029.1 GCA_023435545.1 Pseudomonadota bacterium
CCGTAGATTAGTTCTTACACAGCTTAGTCGCGTTAACGGCTACGTCATTAAACAGTTGTGATTTGCTTTCAAATTTCTCCGTAGATTAGTTCTTACACAGCAATGATATCGTCCTGGAAAGAGCCAATATCGTTGTGATTTGCTTTCAAATTTCTCCGTAGATTAGTTCTTACACAGCGTTACAGGCTACACCAGCCCCGCATCCTCCGTTGTGATTTGCTTTCAAATTTCTCCGTAGATTAGTTCTTACACAGCTCAGGGGAGTTATCCTTGTCGGTAGATGCCGTTGTGATTTGCTTTCAAATTTCTCCGTAGATTAGTTCTTACACAGCCTTTTCTGAATACCTTTTGAAGTGAGAATTGTTGTGATTTGCTTTCAAATTTCTCCGTAGATTAGTTCTTACACAGCGTTCTGGTGGACATTGACCGTATCGTCATTGTTGTGATTTGCTTTCAAATTTCTCCGTAGATTAGTTCTTACACAGCATTAGAGTCTCAGAACTTGCAGCCAAGGGTGTTGTGATTTGCTTTCAAATTTCTCCGTAGATTAGTTCTTACACAGCAGAACATGCGGAAAACCGCTCCAGAGAAGGGTTTCGCCAGTTTTTGGCGAAAAAGAAAAACGGATAGACAATCCGTTTTTCTTGCTTCTATAAGTCAGTTTTTTCCTTGCTTCTAGCTTTCTAAACTAATTTCATCCCGGTTGAGTCCTTTCAAGAGCTAAAACAACTCTAATTGCTGGATTGTCTGAGGAGCGTCAATCTTGTCCTGACCTCTGTAGATCTCCATCATGCCAAATTGCTTGTCTGTAATACACATAATTCCAACATGACCCTTAGGTGGAAGCATACGCTTTACTCGTTTAATATGTACTTCCGAATTCTCCCTGCTACTGCAGTGTCTTAGATACAAACTGAACTGAAACATCTGAAAACCATCCGCAAGCATCTTCTTTCGAAAAAGAGTATAATTCTTGCGATCAGCTTTCGTTTCGGTCGGTAAATCAAACATTACTAAAACCCACATGACACGGTAGGCATTTAACGCACCACCTATCTCCCCACCATATAAAGGTTTTCGGTGATGCCTGCTTGTCATTTGTGCTACCATCTAAACTTTATGCTTTCTGAGCTAACACTATCATAGCTAATCCAGTACAGGATACAAGATTCGCTTCCCTTTCCCTTCAAAGCATCTAGCTAAACTTGCAGTTGTCCTTTGTACAGCAGTCATTAAAGGGCTCATTTCTTCGTCTATCCGAACATCCCGTCCCGGAATCTCTAACAAGGTTCTCTTCATATTGGGCGTCATTTCCAGAAATTTGCCATTCATACTCACTATCTCACACACTATTCTGTCAACAAAGGGTCGATATGGCTCCATTATGTCATCTGCAAGACAATAGGAATTGTATTGATTACGATGGAATATGCCAAGCGTGGGCAGTAGTCCAGAACCTACCAAGCTTCTGGCCACCAGTGCACGCAGTATTGCATACCCATAATTGAGTAGATTATTCGGCGGATCACCTTCACGATGTCGTGTAAAGTTGAGATGTAATGGAAAAAGATGTTTCCAGTAGTAGGCAGCGGCCTTGGCTTCCAGATTTTCGCTATCTCCGCTCCTTACCGATCTTGAATATCGCTCGAGGAGTTTAGCATCCTGTCGCTCGATCCCAAGTAGCGCCGCCTGATTCGATATTTTTGCGGCAACAGTCTGTTGCCAAAGCTGCTTCTTTAGGGGAACCGATGCATCGATCTGAGACTTAAACTTCTGACTTTGCAAACTATGCCCATCAAGGTTCAACATTAACCCCGTCGGGTGTCGAGTCCGATTACAGGTAATAATCGCTACATTATTCTCCAGCAGCTTAGCCATCAATGCCTGAGTGACGGTAATCTGTTGATGATCCAATATTACAATGCCGAGATCTTCAATGGGAGTCTGCCTAGTTTCTGCAATAAGACGCACTCCCTTTTCTTCGGGCAACTCAATCAACATCTGCTCATTTGCAGTTTTCAAGTACGCGGGGTTGCCAAAATAAAGGGTTCGTTTTATCATTAGTCCTGTCGTAGTTTGCCAGATAGATCATATCCTTCAATCACCCGTTTCTTGTCAATCTTCGCAATTGCAAGCTGGTTTGGATCTAATGAACGTCGCGTCTTGCCCATACTGATCTCACCAAGGCGGGACACTTCAAGTTTAACACAGCGTTCCTTTATCATTATACCTTCGATTGATCGTTCCATTTTATTTAAAGCAGAAAACTCTACTTTATTTACTATAGGAATAGCAATATCATGACGAACACAAAAGAGTCGGTTGCCAGTAAAACTAACCACCTTATAGACCTGATGACTATGTAATCCAGCCAGCTCAGCAGCGCCAATTGAATTATTATGAGCTAGCTCAGATTCATCGGGTACATATACCAGATCGTTCGGCGACAATGAAAATAAGAAAACACCTTTGTCATTATTAATCGGAATAAACGGCATCTCGCGACGATCAGCCTCTGGCAGTCCTGCTCTCCATTTCTGATATTCAATCACTTCATTCAAGGGAATCGTTTCATAATTCCTCTTTCCATCCTTCTCGTAAACAGCAAAGAACAAGTTGGAATTCTTAGCTGCTATCACAAACTTATTTTTCTTGTTGCCTTTCTCACCTACATTAAACTTGTTTCCCCGAGGCTCATAGGTTCGAACCTTCAATATTGGTTGATGAATCTTTCCATTGTTCAACCTAACAATATTCTTATTCATCTCTTCTATTCCTTCTGGAGAAAATGCTAATATTTCTGGTGGGATTATCCTTCCCTTTTCATCAGTTCGGTTCTTATATTCTTCAAGATGCCTTAGCAGAATTTTCTGTATTGCAGTATCCGCTATTGATTCCTTTATCCTCTTTTCATTAAAAGACTCATCTAAGTTAACCCTGGAAGCCGCGAATAATCCTTGATCATTTTCATCAAGACCCCAATACCAAACTTCTACCCGACTAATATTTCGTCCTTCAAATTCATTTTTTAAACCTTTGAAATATTGAACAATTTCTTTTGTCTTAAACCCTTCAAGTAACAGAGACTTTATCTTGTTTCGAAGTGCCCTATCAACTATATTTTCAACATCATCTAATGCTTTAGAAAGGGAAACTTCTCGCTTCAATCGTAATTTTATCAATCCTGCGACTGTCTCCTGGTGCATTGCCTTTCTAATCGACCAATTATTTCCTTTGGATTGGAGTTTTTTCACTTTCTTCTTGGCTCCATCAACAGTGTCCCAACTCTCGAAAATATTCCTGGTTTTGTTAATGATCCTTAAGTTTTGCTTGAAACTCACAATTACTTGCTCAAGCCCAGCGCGTGCATCATTGGCAAAATTTTCCCACGGCAATGAGAAGCTCGTCGGCACCTCGCGCTCCACCTGACGTTGATTTTTTTGATCATAATAGGAAGCTCTTTCGAAAAGACGCAGTTTTCTTTGTAAATCAAAACGCTCCCGGGATTTTGCATGAAGGTTATTTAGCAGATTAACGTGGTCTCTTGAAGTACAGGCTATTATTAACGCATCCACGGCGTGGTGTCTATGATCAATCCGTTTCTTATCAAACCCCTTAGAGAATTCTAACGGAATTGAAGGGATGAGCTTTTGATGATTAGTTGTTAGCGCTGTAAATGACTGTGTATCAATGAGAGCGTTCATTCTTACAAAGCGTGGTAATATTAAATCGTTCCATAGGTTATTCAATCCCCAATCATTTCTCAACTTAGCTGTAATCTTTCCGTTACACTGAACCAGATTCTTGGAATTAACGCCGTCGTCATTGGTCTCTGATCGAACAATGTTTGAAAGAACATTACAAATAAACTTTGAAATATATCGAGTGTCATTCAATTGCCTCTCGATCATTTTTTCAGGTATTTCTTCCATCAATAACCGAGATTTCTTGCTTCTGTTTTTTGCATAATTGTTGCTAACAAAATCCTCATACTCATTAACAGAAAATATCTGAACAGATTTGCCCAATCCAGTCTGAACGATTTCTCCATGATGATTTTTGATAAATGCAAGTCCTAGCTCATTGTCTTTCAGTTTATTCACTGCAGACTCACAAATAACCTTATTGTTAAAGCTGTCGTCAAAATAGACGCTTTGCGGAATAATATGCTCTACTTCGTATTCCGGGGTAAATAGCCTGTTCAGTGGTATAACCTCACCTGTATAGGGCGAACGATACTTCTGCTCTAACCAAAGTTTGTACCGTAAAAGATCGGCTCTTGACGGTTGAGCGGTCTTACTGATTTTTAGAATGTCATCCGGAACTTCTACGCTGGAACTGAGAACCCCATCCTCATAAATTTTGAGTATCTCCTGTTGTGCTGGCGAATAAGGTCTTACGTTCTCCACTTCATGATCATTCGATAATTCAGCAAGCAAGGATTTAATTCGGAGATTGGTATTTTCGTTCTCTACGATTCTGGATGATAGCCTGTTTCTTTCGTCAGCGGTATTTTTCATATCCCGCCCTAGTTCAACATGTATCTCATCAAAAAAGCCAGAATTACCATTGCCATACTTAATCCAAATATCTCGCACCACCCTAAGAGTTTCCGTCACTACTTGTTCGACGATTGGATTACGCAATGAATGTTGATTAAACACCTTTAGATATCGTTCAAGCTCCTCTACAGAATTCCACTTTCTCACTTCACCAGCTTCTGAATGACGGCCATAGATTATATAACTTGCCAGCCAAACTGGAAGGCCTTGAAAATCGGTAACGGTATTGAAATCCCGAACTTTGTCCCGAACCCTATCAGGTATGCTGCTATCAAGTTCCGCATTGAGAATTTTCTCAATCCTGGATCTTATAGCGTCTTGGATATCATCCTCTTTCCAAAATTCCCCCACTCGCATTAAGGGCAAAAGCTTCATGAGAGCCTTCTTTGAAAAACTCCCATATGCCGGCTCAAAAGGTGGAAATTTCCTAAAGCAATCAACAAAGGATGTTTCATTCAAACAGTGCTTTGAAGCAAATTTTCGAAGCGCCTTTTCAAACTCAACTTTATCTTTAACAGAGTAAATCAGGTGCCATAAATCATGTTCGACTGTCTGGGTCAGAAAATCCTTCGGAACCCCCTCAACTCTCGAAAGATGCGACAGGATCAGGTAAGCAGTTTCATTGCAGGGATAGGTTTTATCCTCTACATAATTCCACCTGTACTTTTCGACTTCAGCCTTTAGCATTTTCCCTTTCAGACCCCTACCATCCATAAGATATTGTAATAGGACATCTTGTTTAATCTCCTTTTTCAGGCTTAGAAATCTGTACAAATTTTCCAGCTCTCTAAAAGAGGGTAAAAAATCCGCTGTTACGTTGACATCCGAATCCTTCTTGTAGATCCGAAGGTTATGTATCCATTGCCAGACTCTAAATTCCTGAAAGCAGGGGTGCGACTTCGGAATGGCTTTCAAATATCTCTTTTCCTGCCTACCGTCCTTATCGGTAAAGGTTCTGAATTCCAAAGCACATTCTGCTATCAGCGATTTTTTACTTTTTAAGGGGCGCTGATAGAAAAGGATGTCATTCAATATCAAATTAACAAGGTCACGTTTGCATAGTTGCACCTGATGGGATTCGTTGTTCCTGTAAAGCTCACGAATACAGTCGTTGAGTATCGACTGGTCCTGAAGTTCCTTATGAAAAACCTTCTGTGCTTCAAGGATTCGTTTTAACTCGTCCTTGTAGAAGTGTCTTTCTATCGTTCTGACTAATTTGCCTTTAATTTTCTGATCCGGTTTATCCAGTAAAGTTTCATAGATAAACTCTCCAACTGTCTTACCTGACGCTTCAATGTCTTTCTCAGTTTTCTTCTTTATTAATGTCCAGTCATCGCTCCCAGGCGCACGAAAACTCCGCTTCACATTGCCTTCCTTATCCTTCCTTAAAGTACCATCCTCATTCAAATCTGTGGTCACGATAAAGTCCCTGGTTTTATCCTTCCACTCGAATAATGGAATCTTACTTGACCTCCTGTAAACCCAACCATTTTCAAGAATTAAGGAATACCAAGGTTCTGACGCACTTTTATGAATTTCGTCTTGCAGAACATCAACAACTTTCAAAGAGTAATACTCAATCAATTTGTTAGGCTTTTCTTGATCTTCCTCTTCCCGTAATTGATAGTATCCACGCTTCTGATTGAAGTTCAAAATGATCCATGAGAGTTCTTCCTTCGATATTCTTTCCGTCAATGCTTTTTTTCGCAGGTAATATATGGTCCAATCATAGGGAACTTTTCGTCCATTTACCATCTCTGGCTGGCGGGCAATAAACTCCTTCATCATTTCATCAAAAGAAGATTGAAAAAGAAAGGAATACTGATACCTTTCTTTCTCTACATTCCAATTCTTTTTGTAAGCAATCTTTGGTTCTACCTCCTCTTTGAATTTTCCCAGTTTCTGCTCAAAATCAATTGCTTCTTCATAATGTTTTGGAAGAAAGCCGAGTACGTGTAATACCCTGTGTAAACGCTCCCTTCGTAGCAGGTGACGTTCCCTGAGTCGCCTAACACCTCTGTATCGGGTACGCTCAGCTGTCTGGGAAATGGAATTTCCTTTTTGAAACTCACCAATAATATCCTGACTCATTGGGATTATCCGGCTTCCGAGGCCTATAATCTCACCCTCTTTCTTGTCAAAATCGTGATTTACCAGCGACCAGCCAATAGAGTTTGTACCGAGATCAAGGCCGAGAATTTTCTTCCTGTTCATTTTTTTTGGGTTTTTGGATTTAGATTTAATCGTATCTTGGTTCCTGAAAGCAAATCACAATAAGGATTATTCCGTTGTGAAAACTTATAAGTCGCCTCGCCTTACAATGCGGGGCTTTTTTTATTTCAGAACGCACCATTGAATTTTGAAAACTAAATATAAACTAACGAAATAGTTTTCTAAAAGTCAATACATAAGTACTTCCTTTTCAATAGACACAGATTCAACCTATAAACCGAATGAAAGATTTTCGGTTGATCGTTTATTCTGAATACCCGGCTTAGCGTAGAAGTTTTCCGTTGACCAGTATATTTGAACATGATGTTTCCAAGCTATCCCGTGAATTTACGTGACGTACAATCCATTGACCCGCTGACTACATTTATATCAGAGAAAAAGATTAGTGAATAAAAAAAAGGCCGCTCTTCCGAGCGACCCTTTTGCTATTGGTGATGCGTATTAATCAGTTTTTATTTTCACTTCGTCGTCCTCGACTTTGACTTTGGTGTCGCCGTCTTTACGCTTGTACTCATCGTCTTCGATCTTGATCTTGGTGTCTCCGCTTTTATATTTCAGCTCATCCCCGTCGATCTTAAGCTTTGCCTCGTCGACACGGTAGTTACCGTTCTCATTGATAAGGGCATTGTTGACGACTTCGCCGGAATGACCGTAGAAGGTATCGCGGGTGTTGATGTCAACATAAAAATCGACAGGGTTTCCGGCACCATCCACATAGCGTCCAGAAGCATCCTGTGTGACCCTGTCGCCAGTCTGCAGGTCCACATAAGCGGCGTCCGACATGCCTGTTCCACCCGTACTCAGCTCGGAGCTGGTGGTCATGGTTGTACTTCCATCCATTTCATTATCCGTCCCGCCGCTGTTATTGTCGCTGCAGGCGGTGAACGCCAGGATCGTTGCAGCACATGATAATAGCATTAACTTCTTCATTTCTATCGGTTTTTGTTACCGAACACTGTAATTCCCGTGCCAACAGCCGGGGTTTGACACTAAAGCCCTGAATAAAAAACCGAAAAATTGTATCGTTTTCAGATATTTACATATATGTTGAGCTTTGCCGGACTCCCTCTCCCTCGGGTTAGGTACGGGTTAACTACGGGTTAGGTACGGGTAGTGTACCGGCGTGGTACGCTGTTGCCAGCAGTGTGCTACCCGGTGCATACCGGACAAGGTGCCCGCTGCGTTATTGGTCCCTGAGCTGCATGATGATCCAAAAAAGGGTGCTGGATAAAGCCGCAAAGCCCTATTTCTAGCTCCAATTCCATAGATATGCTCTAAACTCGTCAACTTATAGAAGCCGCATTTATGAACCGTGACCTGTTGAAAGAAGCTCCCTTTCAGGAAGCTGTGAAACAGATATGAATAGGTTGCGACCTTACGGGCGCTTAAAGCAGCCCCTGGGGCTCCGTCCTGATCCGTGAAAAGCTGTCCTAAGCCGCGGGAAGAAACCACGACCGCCCCCCTTATCCGGAGTCTGTATGAAGAAACTTCAGGAATGCATCAGCCAGTGAAAAGCAGATGTTACTATCTTGGTTACTGTCTTAGTTTCTACGTAATTTACAATCCCGCTAATGCGAACCTCAGCCACACCACAGCCTGACTGAACATACTCATCAAACCACTAAAACCAGTGTGGGCCATTTACAATTGGATATATAGGTTTTAGTATCTGTTAGCGGCTCAATAGTGGCGTTTGCAAGGAGTATGCAAGGAGTTAGTAGTAACGGAGGTATAACGCAGGTATAAGGGAGGTATAACTCAGCTATGGCTCAGAGCAGAGGAAAAGGCCAAAGCGGGAGCGGGCCGTTGGCCGTTGGCCATTGGCCATTGGCCATTGGCGAGTGTGGCGAGGG
>JAEYRQ010000098.1 GCA_023435545.1 Pseudomonadota bacterium
CTGTTCGCCGAGGTCGACCCCGGCCAGAAGGAACGGATCATCACGGCCCTCAAGGCCGCCGGGCACGTTGTCGGCTACCTGGGCGATGGCATCAACGACGCGCCGCCACTGCATGCCGCGGATGTCGGCATCTCCGTCGACACCGCCGTGGACGTCGCCAAGGATGCCGCTGATTTCGTGCTGCTGGAACATGACCTGGATGTGATCCGCCGCGGGATCGACGAGGGCCGCAATACCTTCGCCAACACGAGCAAGTACGTCGTCATCACCACCAGCGCGAACTTCGGAAACATGGTGAGTATGGCGCTGGCGTCGCTGTACCTGCCATTCCTGCCCCTGTTGGCCAAGCAGATCCTGCTGAACAATTTCCTGTCCGACATTCCTGCGATGGGCATTGCCGGCGACAACGTGGATCCCGAGTGGCGACGGAGACCGCATCGCTGGAACATGGGGCTGATCCGCCGCTCGATGCTGACGTTCGGACTGACGAGCACTGCGTTCGACGTGATGACCTTCTGGGTCCTCCTGACGGTATCCGCGGGAAGCGAAGAACTGTTCCGCACGGGCTGGTTCCTCGAGTCCCTGCTGACCGAACTCTCGATCCTCCTGATCATCCGTACCCGGGCACCGCTTCACCGGAGCCGCCCGGGCCGTTTCCTGGCATGGAGTTCTGGGGTGGTCATGCTCATTGCGATCGCACTGCCTTTCATGCCACGCGCGGCCGCGCTCGGCTTAGTTGCGCTGCCGCTGCCTGTCCTGGGAATGATCCTGGGGATCACCATGCTTTACGTCCTCGTTTCCGAGTCCAGCAAGCGCTTCTTCTACCGGACCCTGGACCGCAGCCCGCCACCGTGAAGGATTGCGGCATCGCGCCCACCGGCGCGCCGGTTGCCTGCCTCTCGCCTTCCTGGCCAGCGGTCGTGCATCGCGCTTGCCGGGTGTCGCTCAGCGGCACCGCACCCTGTGTCGCCGGGCCTACCACCACCGACAACGCTGCAGACACAGGAAGGAAAGGACGTCCATGGAGCGCTCCGGGTTGCGTGTCCGGCCCGCCATGCCCGACGGTGCCCGTCTGCCGCCGACGTCCCGGGGCGCACGCCGGATGTCCCGCCGCCCGGCCGGCCGCCTCCCGCTCCACGGCCGGTCTCGCCTGCCCACCGGCGGGTCAGATCCCGCCTCCCACAGTGCCCGCTATTGACTCGGATCAATACTCGCGGCCCAGGTCTGGGCCCTAATGAGCAGCCCATGAGCGAGGGCGCATTCATGAACGACAAGCAACTCCGGCAACGCGTGGTGGACGAGCTCGACTTCGACCCAGCCATTGATGCGACCAACATCGGCGTCGCCGCTGAGAACGGCGTGGTGACGCTGTCGGGCCATGTCCCCAACTATGCGCAGAAGTGGGCGGCAGAACGTGCAGCGTGGCGCGCCAAGGGCGTCAAGGCCATCGCCGAGGAACTTCAGGTTCGCCTCGGCAGCGATGGAAAGCACAAGGATGACGAGATCGCGCATCGGGCACTGAACGTGCTCGCCTGGAACGTGATGGTCCCCGACGATTCGATACATGTGAAGGTGCAGGACGGCTGGGTGACCCTGACCGGCACGGTCCAATGGAACTTCCAGCGGGAGGCAGCCGTTGCCGCGATCCGCAGGCTCTCCGGCATCTCGGGTGTTTACAACCAGGTCACGCTGACCCCGGCAACGCGCCCGGCAGACGTCAAACAGCGAATTGCCGATGCACTGAAGCGACACGCCGAGGTCGAGGCCAACCAGATCAACATCCGCGTCCTGGATGGCGGCATGGTCGACATCGAAGGCGGCGTCGGAAACTGGGATGAGCGCCAGGCCGTGATGCGGGCAGCCTGGTCTGCCCCCGGCGTACGGGCTGTGACGGACCACCTTCGTATCGGGTGATGCGCGGGCAAGAGCGGCGGAGCGCCTCGGATCAGCCCGCCGATGCGTAGTGGAACCGAGGCCGACCACACGCCGGATCCGCGTGGACCAGAACCCGGCCATTCTCCTGGGCTCGGAGGCCCGCTCGATGTCGAGCGGGCCATGGCCCCCGGAGATCGACAGGCAAGGCTCGAGCGGTGGAAGCGTGCAGCGCATGCACTGCCGCTTCCCCTGTGGAGGGGGCTGCGCGAGCTTGCGCTAGCGGCTCGCTGGCCGATGCCAGCCCGCTGGCTTCGGCGCATTCCGTCCGGGTCCCGGCAAACGGTATCCGCGACCCGGAACCTCCCGGAATGCGACAGCGAGAGTTGCCTGATGGCCTTCCGCCCGGTCTCAAAGCGCGCGGGAGAGCATGGCGAGCGTACCGATGCGTGATGCCTTCACACGGCTTTGCCGGCTCGAAGCGCCACTATCAACCGCCTGGCAGGCACGGCATGGTTGATTGGCTTCACCTTCGGAGAGGCGTCAACCTGGCTTGCTGTTCTCGAACCGACGCTGATCAGCTGCAGCCGGGTCGTGACTGCGGCAGGAAATGGAACTGTACTATCCGGTAACCCAGACGAAGGAGGAATTGGAATGTTTGCAACCAAACACAAGACGGCGATGCGCATGGCAGGCGTCGCGATCGTGGCGGCGGCGGCCCTGTCGGGCTGCAAGACCTATGACAGGGAGTTCGCGACGATCAATTCGCGCCTCGACACGCTCGACACGCGCGTCCAGAGTGCGGCGC
>JAEYRQ010000109.1 GCA_023435545.1 Pseudomonadota bacterium
GGCCGTCGTCTGCACCACGAAGGAGACGGGGAAGCCAGCGCCGGAAGTCGGCAGCGGCGGCGGCGAGAACACCGAGCCCTTGATGCCCGGAATCGCATTGATGTGACCCTGCACCTCCTGGCTCATCTCCTTCGCCGACCGCGTGCGCTCCGACCACGGCACGAAGGTGCCGATGCCGAGCGCCGAGCTGGGCGTGCCGTCGAAGCCGGTGATGGTGAAGCCGAGGTCCGTCTCCGGCATCGCCGTGAACGCCGCGGCGACGTCGTCGGCATAGAGGTTCATATAGTCGATATTGGCGTAGCTCGGACCGTTGTAGATCGTGAACAGCGCGCCCTGGTCCTCCTCGGGCGCCATCTCCTGCTGGATCTGCGGGAACAGCAGGCCGATCATGCCGAGCACGATCAGGGCAAAAACGATCGTGCTCGCCCGCTCGCGCAGCGATCCCCGCAGGACGCGCATGTAGCCGCGCTGCAAGGCACCGAACACACGGTCGACGCGTGCCGCGAAGCCGCCGGCGTGGGTATGGCGCAAGAGCTTCGAGCTCATCATCGGCGACAGCGTCAACGCGACGATGCCCGAGACGATGACGGCGCCGGCGAGCGTCAGCGCGAACTCTCGGAACAGCGTCCCGGTCAGCCCGCCGGTCAGCGCGATCGGCGCGTAGACGGCGGCGAGCGCGATGGTCATGGAGATGACGGGGGTGGCGATCTCCCGCGTGCCGCGGATCGCCGCCTGGAATGGCGTCAGTCCCTCCTCGATATGGCGGTGGATGTTCTCCAGCACGACGATGGCATCGTCGACGACCAGCCCGATCGCCAGCACCATGGCGAGCAGCGTCAAGAGGTTGATGGAGAAGCCGAGCGCCCAGAGCGCGGTCATGACGCCGATCAGCGACAGCGGGATCGTCACCATCGGGATGATGGTGGCACGCACCGATCCGAGGAACAGGAAGATCACGACGATGACGATCGCCGCCGCCTCGGCGACGGTCTTCAGCACCTCGAAGATCGATTCCTGGATGAACTCGGTGGCATCGTAGACGATCTCGAGTTCGAGACCCTCCGGCAGCTCCGCGGCGATCTGCGGCAGCACCTCGCGCACGTCGCTGACGACGGTGATGGCATTGGCGTCGGAGGCGACCTTGATGCCGAGGAACACGGCCGACTGGCCGCTCACCACAACCGCCGAATCCTGGCTCTGCGATCCGAGCTCGATCGTGGCGACATCACCGAGCCGGACGATGTCGGTGCCGGTGTTGCGCACCACCAGCGTGCGGAACTCCTCGACCGAGGTGGAATCGGTCATCGCGCGGTTCGTGACGACGTCGTAGTAGCCCTTGGTCGCACCTGCGGCGGCGGAGAAATTGTTGGCCTGCAGTGCGCCGACCACCTCGGCGGCGGTCAGCCCGAATTGGGCGAGCTTCAGCGGATCGATCCACACGCGCATCGCGAAGGTGCGCGATCCGAGGATCTCGGGCGAGGCGACGCCCGGCACCACCGACAGTCGCGGCTGCACCACGCGCGTCAGGTACTCGGTGATCTGCTCCTCGCTCAGGATCGGCGAGGTGAAGGCGATATACATCGAGGCGAAGGTATCTCCCGTCGCCTTCAGCAGCACCGGATCGTTGATGTCGGAGGGAAGCTGGGCGCGGACCTGGTTCACCTTGGCGGTAACGTCGGTCATCGCGGCGTTGGCGTCGTAGTTCAGGCGCACAAAGACCTGGATGACGCTGGCGCTCTGCGCGCTCTTCGACGTGATGTAGTCGATGCCGTCGGCGCTGGCGACCGCCTTCTCGATCGGCTCGGTGACGAAGCCCTGCATCAGGTTGGCGTCAGCGCCGGGATAAGTGGTGGTGATGGTGATGACGGTGTTCTGCATCTCCGGGTACTGGCGCACCTGGAGGTTGGCGGCCGAGTTCAGGCCAACGACGAAGATCAGCAGGCTGACCACCACCGCCAGCACCGGACGTCGAATGAAGGTGTCGAACACGGGATCTGCTCCCCTCGGCTCGTGCCGGAACGGACTGGTAGGGCTGGCCTAGTAGGGCTGGGCGACGACGTCGGCCTGCGGCATCGGCTCATCGGAGACCGAAATCTGCATGCCTGGCGACAGTTTGAGCTGACCGGCGGTGACGACCGTGTCGCTGGCCGCCACGCCTTCCTCGATCACCACCTGGTCGCCGCGCCGGTCGCCGACGCGCACGACGACGCGCTTGACGGTCGGGTGCTCGGCATCCTCGGCCGGAGGCTCCACGACATAGACGAAGTCCCCGTAGAGGTTGTAGCTGATCGCTGAGGAAGGGACGACAACAACGTCGCGCTCGTCGGCGAGATCGACCGACACGCTGGCGAACATGCCGGGCCGCAGGGCCCCGTCGGGGTTCGGAATGCTCCCCTCGACGCGGATCAGGCCCGTTGCAGGATCGACCCGGGGCTCCAGCGAGGTGATCTTGCCGTCGAACACCTTTCCGGGCACAGCATCGCTGGTGACGCGGATGGCGCGGCCTGGCACGATCTGGACCAGATCGCGCTGGCCGACGCTGAAATCGACCAGCAGGGTGTCGAGGTTCTGCAGGTTGACGATCGCGGTGCCCGGCTGGATGTACTCGCCGAGGTCGATCTGGCGGATGCCCAGCACGCCGTCGAAGGGCGCGTAGACGGTCTTCTTGTCGATCTGCGCCTGAAGCGCGGCCACCTGCGCGCGCAGGGATTCCATCTGGTAGAGACGCTCGTCGATATTGGCCTGGGAAACGGTCGAGCCCGGCGCCAGCGAGGCAACGCGCTTGTAGTTGGCCTCCGACAGCGAGAAGTTGGCTTCGGCGGCACGCAGGTTCGCCTCCTCGATCTCGGAATCGAGCTTCACCAGCACGTCGCCTTCCTTCACGGCCTGGCCGGACTCGAAGCTGATCGACTGCACGACGCCGCCCACATAGGGCGTGACGTCGACGCCGTTGACCGCGCGCAGCGTGCCGATGGCGGGAACAGTCGTGTGCCAGCGATCCGTCGTCGCCGTCGCCGTCGAGACGCTGATGACCGGCTTCGGCATGTTGGCAAAGAACTCGCCGATCATCTTGTTCTTGAACATGATGAAGCCGTAGACGCCGCCGAAGATCACTCCGGCGATCAGTAGCATCACCAACATCCGTACCCAGCGCATGGGAATGTCCTCGTCAGAAGTGCGGCCGCGTCCGGCGACGGCACGAGATCGTCAGATGGTCAGGTCTTCTTTGGCGGGGGCGGCGGCGGGCGTGTCGTCGTCCACGAGCGAGGCCATATAGGACCAGATCCGCTCCCGCCCAGCGTCGTCCAGTGGCGAAATTCCGAGCAGATCCCAGAACATCAGACCATCGGATGCCAGCCAGACGAGCGTCGCCATCCGAGCATTCGGCGACTCCCGCTCCAGTTCCCGCAGTGTGTCGGTCAGTTCGGTGCGAAGCGGCGCCAGCAAGTTCGGGTTCTCCGCCACGCCCGCCAGAACCGCGAGCTTGGCTCCCCGGTCGAGCGGCACATCTCGCTTTGCGGCGAGCAATGTGCGCACCACTGCATTGGGGCGCGCGCCGTCGGCGTCGCGCAATTCGGCGAGATAGGCGCGGTGCCGCTCGATGAAGACGCCGATCATGCCTTCGATCAGCGACTGCTTGGACGGGAAGTTGTAGAGCAGCCCGCCCTTGCTGAGCCCTGCCTCCATGGCGACGGCATCCAGCGTGAGGTTGGCGGGTCCCCGCTTCGCCACCACCCGCTCGGCGGCCTCGAGGATCTTCGCCTTCGACTTCGTATTTCGTATGCGCTCGCGACCGGCCATGCGGAATAACCCCTATACCGACTGGACGGTACAGATAATGCCGGTCGCAGATCCAGTCAAGCGAATGTTGCGCCGCAGCAAGACGGCGGGTGCCACTGCGATACGGCGTGTGGGCAAAGCTCGCAGGCCAGGTCGAGACCTGGTTCAGCCGCCGGCTGTGGCGACGACGAGCGCCGTCGTCTCGGCGGGGGACACCTTGGCCAAACGCTTCACCGCCGGGCTCGCGACAACCTCGCCTTTGTTGACGTAAGCCTCGTGGTTCCGCTCGATCTGCTTGGGATCGTAGAGATAATTGACCATCAGGCCGTACGATTCGCCGATGCCCTTGGGGGAGGGGTCGCCGAGAAAATCCAGCCGCTCCAGCCGCGCCCCGTTGCCGAGATGGAAGCGCGCGACGGGATCGGGCGGCGTGCCGCGCTGAGTCTTGGCCGCGAGGAAGTAACGGGCGGCGAGTGCCATCAGCTCAGGCCTGACGACCTCCGCGCGCTCGTCGGTCCACCAGCCTTCGGAATCGAGGATCTCCATTACCTGCGGATCGATGCCGGCGAGGCCATCCTCCCCCGAGCGCTGCTCCTCGATCCAGCGGCGAAAGCCGGGCACCGGCGACAGGGTGACGTAGGTCTTGAGGGCCGGCAGCGCGCGGGCGAGTTCCTCCACCACCTGCTTGATCAGGAAGTTGCCGAAGGAGATGCCCTTCAGCCCCTCCTGGCAGTTGGAGATCGAGTAGAACACCGCCGTCGTCGCCTGCTCCGGCTCGATCGGCTCGCGGCCCTCAGCCAGGATGGGACCGATCGCCTCCGGGATCGCAGGCATCAGCGCGACTTCGACGAAGATCACCGGCTCGTCCACCAGAGCGGGGTGGAAGAAGGCGTACAGGCGGCGGTCTCTGGGGTCGATGCGGCCGCGCAGATCCTCCCAGCCATTGATGGCGTGCACCGCCTCGTAGCGGATGATGCGCTCGAGGATCACGGCCGGGGTCGACCAGTCGATGCGCTTCAGCACCAGGAAACCACGGTTGAACCAGGAGGAGAGCAAATGCGCGAAATCGGTGTCCACGGGCCGGAACCCGGGATGGTCGCGCAGGCGCTCCAGGAGGTCGGCACGCATGGCGACCAGCGCCGCAGTGCCGCCCGGCGCGCGGTTGAGACGGCGGATCAGCTCCTGGCGGCGGGGCTCGGAGGCTTCGTGCAGGCGGATCGCATTCATCTCGCCCGGATCCTCGAGATAGGCGCGGGCCGCGGCCGCCAGCGCCTCCGGCTCGGCGCCGAAATCCTCGGCCAGGATCCTGAAGAACGCCGTCTTGCCGGCCGAATCGAGCAAGTCGTAGCTGTCGAGCAACTCCCTGGCGAGCGCCACGCCCGTCGCCTCGCCGCGCCCGCTCAGAAGGTCGGCGGCGAGGCTGCCAAGCGTGCGTCCGGACGGCCGCCTGTCGCGACGGTCGATCAGCGCACGCCCCCGGTCGACGATCACCGAGAGCATGTCGTTGAAGAAGGACGTGTCCATTCAGAGCTTCCGATTCGACGCTCGGGCCAAGGGCCGCAGCATGCAGACTCCGCCGGCGAGGGCAACTCCCGGGGCGGCCACAAAGTTGCGAGCGGACGGCCCCTGCTGGCAAGTCTGCCCCGCAAGGATGACGCGCTCATGGCGCGGATGGATCGGGACTGGCCGGCGCGGCCCAATGCCGAGGCAGGCGAGCACCCAATTCCCGCCCGCACAGTGGCGCATCAGGTCACTTCGCCGGGTCCTTCGGCGTCCACAGAACCGTTTCGGCATCCGCCTCATAGGCCATGCCGGCCGGATAGCTGATCGCTTCGAATTGCAGGCCCCAGGGCGCCTGGAAGTAGATGATCGCCTGGCCGGCCGCCGGTCCGCCGTCGACCTTCAGCGGACCGAAGCGCGTGGCGATGCCCTTCTCGTCCAGATAGGCCTTTGCCGCATCGATGTCATCGACGTAGAAGGCGATGTGGAAGGCGCCGATGTCGCTGTTCTTCTGCTGCAGGTCGCGCTGGTCCGGTGCGGTGTACTTGAACAGCTCGATATTGGAGCCGAAGCCGCAGCGCATCAGCGTGATCTCCTCGATCACCGCCTTCTGATCGACGCCGAGCAGGTCGGTCATGAAGGTGCCCTGGTCGTCCGCGAACGGGCCGAAGCTCATCGCCTTCTCGCAGCCGAGGATCGTCTCGAAGAACTCCACCGCCTGCGCCATGTCCGGCACGGTCACGCCGGTGTGGTCGTGACCCCGCATGCCCGGAATGGGATCGGCCGCGGCGAAGCCCGCCGTCGCCGCAAATGCGTAAGCCGCCACCGCCCCGGCAGATGCCAACCGTCTCATCGTCATCGTCATTCCCCTGTGGTTGCTGGCGGGCCTCGTTGGTATCGATCCCCGGAGCGGACCCGCCGCCCCCCGGGGGCGGACTTCAGGCAGCCTCCTCGCTTCCCGGACCGCGCCCGAGCCAGTCCGGATCGGGCTCGGGCAGCGGGATCGCATCGATCAGCGTGCGCGTGTAGGCGGATTTCGGGGCCCTGAACAGGGATTCCGATGTCCCCTCCTCCTCGACGATTCCCGCCCGCATCACGTAGACGCGGTCGCAGAGCGCGCGCACGACGGAGAGGTCGTGGCTGATGAACGCCATTGCCAGCCCCATCTCGGCGGTGAGACCCTTGAGGATCGTCAGCACCTGCGCCTGGGTGGAGACGTCGAGGCCAGAGACGATCTCGTCGGCCAGCACGAAGTCGGGCCTCAGCACGACCGCCCGTGCGATGCCGACGCGCTGGCGCTGCCCGCCCGACAGTTCGTGCGGATAGCGGCGGATAGCGGCGGCCGGCAACCCGACACGGTCGAGGACATCGGCAGCGATGCGCTCCGCCGCGCGGCGGTCCGGGGCGAGGCCGTGCAGCAGCGCCGGCTCGGTGAGGATGCGCCCGATCGTATGGCGCGGGTTGAGCGAGGACATCGGGTCCTGGAAGATCATCTGCATCCGCCGGCGCAAGGGCCGCCATCCGGCCTCGTCGAGCCCGAGCAGGTCGATGCCGTCGAAGGAGACGGTCCCCGCCACCGGCCGGACCAGCCCGAGCAGCGCCCGGCCCAGCGTGCTCTTGCCGGAACCGGATTCGCCCACGACGCCGACGGTCTCGCCACGCCAGATCGAGAAGTCGACGCCCTTGAGGACCGGTACGCCTTGAACCTTGCGGGCGAACAGCCCGCCGCCGCCGCCATAGGCAACGACGAGCCCGCGCGCGGAAAGCAGCGGCGCGATCTTCAGCGGGTCGCTCATGCGCGGGCCTCCGTATTCGGACCGTCGCCGGCGAGAATCTCGGCGCGCAGGCTCGCGATAAGTGCCGGCGGGATCGGATGGAAGTCGGCGCCTGGCCGGTCGTAGCGCGGATTGGCGTCGATCAGTGCGCGGGTGTAGTCGGCGCGGGGATCGCGCAGCAGATCCGCGGTCGGCCGCTGCTCGATCACCTTGCCCATGTAGAGCACGGTGACATGGTCGCAAATCTGGGCGACGACGCCGAGGTCATGGGTGACGAAGACGATCGCGGTTCCGTGGCGCTCCTGCATCGAACGGATCAGCCGGAGGATCTGCTTCTGCACGGTCACGTCCAGCGCCGTCGTCGGCTCGTCGGCAATCACCAGCTTTGGATCGAGGGCGAAGGCGGCGGCAATCAGCACGCGCTGGCGCATGCCGCCGGAGAGTTCGTGCGGATAGACGCGCATCACCCGCTCCGGGTCACGGATGTGCACCTCGTCGAGGAGCGCCAGCGCCCTTTCCTCAGCCTGCCGCCGCGACAGGCCGCGCTTCAGCCTGAGCCCATCGGTGAGCTGGGCGGCGATGCGCCGGCCGGGATTGAGCGCGGTCAGCGGATCCTGCGGGATCAGCGCGATCTCCTCGCCGAGCAGCGCGCGAAACTCGCGCCGGGGGATGGTCAGCAGGTCCCGGCCGCGAAACAGGATGCGGCCGCCGTCGATCCCCACGGTCGAGGGCAGGATGCCGAGGATCGCCTTGGCGATCGTCGATTTGCCGGCCCCGGACTCGCCGACCAGACCGTGCACCTGGCCGGCGTCCAGGTAGAAGGACACGTCACGCAGGATGCGTTCGCTGCCGCCCCGGCTCGAGGAGGCCGAAAGCCCGGTCACCGAGAGCAGCGGCGCGCTCATCGCCGCATCACCGGGTCGAGGGTGCGGGTGAGGCCGTCGCCGAGCTGGTTGAAGGCGATGACGGTGAGGCAGAGCAGCGTCAGTGGGGCGACCAGCACCCACCAGGCGTGGTGCACGATCTGCCGCCCCTCGGCGATCATGCCGCCCCAGGTCGGCGTGTCGGAGGAGACAGACAGCCCGACGAAGGACAGGATCGCCTCGACGATCACCGCGATGCCCATCTCCAGCGTCACCAGCGCGATCAGGACAGGGGCGACGTTCGGCAGGATCTCGCGGAACAGGATCGCGCCGCGTCCGAAGCCGATCGTGTGCGCGGCGGTCACGTAGTCCATCCGCGCTTGGGCCATGGTCTCGGCGCGCACGACACGGCAGAAGCGCGTCCAGTCGATGACCACGATGGCGACGATGACGGTGACGACGCCCGAACCGAGCACCGCCACCAGCAGGATCGACAGCAGCACCGGCGGGAACGCCATCCAGATGTCGACCAGCCGCGAGACCGCCATGTCGACATGGCGGCCGTACCAGCCGGCGACGAGCCCGAGCAGCGTTCCCAGCAGGGCGGCGAGCGTGGCGGCGACGAAGGCGACGATCAGGGCGATGCGCGCCCCGTAGATCAGCCGCGAGAGCACGTCACGTCCGAGCGCGTCGGTGCCGAGCCAGTAGCCGGGCTCCGCGCCCTTGAAGCACCAGGGCGGCAGCCGACCGAGCATCAGGTCCTGCTCCAGCGGATCGTGCGGGGCGATCCACGGTGCGAACAGCGCCAGCACCACCAGCAGCAGGACGAACCCGCCGCCGATCGCGACCTTGGGATCGCGGATCAGGTCGCGGAGCAAGACTCCGCGGCGCGAGGGAACGGAACCGGTGGCTGCCGTCGCCTCAGCCATGCCGGAGCCTCGGGTTCAGCGCCACGACCAGCATGTCGACGATGATGTTCACCAGTATGAAGATCAGTCCGAAGGTCAGGACGATGCACTGGATCAGCGGGAAGTCGCGGTTGATCACCGCGTCGATGGCGAGATTGCCGACGCCCGGATAGGCGAAGATCCGCTCGACGATGACGGTGCCGCCGACCAGGAAGGTGAACTGCACGCCGGTCAGCGCCAGCGTCGGCCCGACCGCGTTGCGCAGCGCCTCCTGCAGCACCAGGCGCAGCTCCGAATGGCCCTTGATGCGGGCGAGCGTCACGTAGTCCTGCACCATCGCCTCGTTCAGCGACTGGCGAAGCACCCGGCCGATGACGGCGGCCAGCGGCAGCGCCAGGGCAAGGGTCGGCATCAGCATGTGGGCGAGGACGTCGCGGGCGACTGCGATCTGCCCGGTGAGAACGGCCTCCGTCAGATAGAAGCGGGTCGCAAACGGCACGGGGATCGAGGGATCGATCCGGCCGGTGAGCGGCAGCACCGGTATGAGGAACCCGAACACCAGCACCAGCACGAAGGCCCAGATGAAGTCCGGGATCGAGATGAACAGGCTGTTGAGCCCGTCGAACAGACCGGAAACGGCACTGCGGCGCAGGAGCGTCGAAACGATCGCCACCGCCCCGCCGGCGAGCACCGCGACCGTTATCGCCAGCAGCGCCAGCTCGATCGTCGCCGGCAGACGGCTTGCGACGATCTCCAGCGCAGGCCGGCGCATCGAGATCGAGGTGCCGAAGTCGCCGGCCAGCACACCCTGCAGCCAGATGCCGAACTGCACGGGAATCGAGGCGTCGAGCCCGTAGCGCGCCCGCATCGCGGCGATGTCGTCGGGAGACGCGCCGGGCGCGATCATCATCGCGATCGGATCGCCGGGCACGATCCGGATCAGCACGAAGACGATCACCGCGACGCCGAACAGCGTCGCGATCGCGATCATGAGTCGGTTGAGGACGGCGGCCAGTGTCACCGGTAGTGCTCGGGATCCTGCGGGAGTGTGCGCGCGGAGACGGGGAGGCGGCAAGGGTGGGGCGAGGTTTCCGGAACCGGTACGTCCGACGGCCCCCGACCATCCTCGCTGGCGACCTCTGCCTCCGCGTCATCCCGGGCGGCCAGGAGACCGATCCGGGATCGGGATGCCGCCACCGTTCTCGCTCCCCGATCCCGGATAGCCGCGCTGCGGCTTCCGGGATGACGCGGGGCTGCGGACGAGAAGCGGGCCGCCCGCCGCCGCGCGACCCTCAGCCCTTCTTCACCAGCGTCGGCTGCAACGCCCCCGACACGTTCGGCGTCACCTTCAGGCCCTCGCGGAAGACGATCGGCTGGACGTACTGGATCAGCGGGATGACATAGCCGTTCTCGGCGATGTAGCCGGAAACGTCCTTCCAGCCCTGGATGCGCTTCTCCTCGTCCATCTCGCCCCACAGCGGGCCAATCTTCGCGTCGAGGTCGTCGGTGTCCCAGACCGAATGCGGCGAGGGGCCGAACATGGCGAAGCCGGTCGAGGTGGTCGGATCGCCGATGGCGTTGCCCCAGTTGTAGAAGGCGGCGGGCGCGAGCTGGTCGGCGGCGCGCAGCTCGAAATGCTTGGCCACCTCGTAGACCTCGATCTCGGCCTCGATGCCGACGCGGCGCCACATGCCGACGATCGCCTGGATGATCTCGTAGTCCTTCGGCTTGAAGCCCCGCGTCGTCTGGACGGTGAACTTCACCGGGTTGTCGGGCGAGAAGCCGCTGGCGGCCAGCAGTTCCTTCGCCTTCTCGGGATCGTAGCCGACTGTGATGGTCTCGTCGAAGGCGGCATATTCGGGCGCCTCCAGAGTGTCGATCGGCACGCCGTAGCCGCTCAGAAGCCGGTCGACGATCGCCTGCTTGTCGATCGCATGGTGGGCGGCGAGGCGGACGTTCTTGTCCTCCATGGGCCCGATGTCGTTCAGGAAGATCATCGCGATGTCGGAAATCGGCGTCGTCACCCCGTCGAGCCCGTCCTTGGCCACCAGACGGTCGTACTCCTCGTAAGGGATCTCCAGCGTCACGTCGGAGGAGCCGCTCTCGATCTCGGCGACGCGGGTGGTTGCATCCGGCACGAACTTGAAGACCACCGTCTCGAAGTCCGGCTTGCCGCCCCAGTAGTCGGGATTGGCCTTCAGCCGCAGGAAGGCGTTGCCCTCATAGGCGTCGAACATGTAGGGGCCGGTGCCGACCGGATGGCGCTCGAAGCCGTCGGCGCCGACCTTCTCGTAGTAGGCCTTGGGCAGCACGTAGCCGGTCAGGAAGGCCATCCACAGGAAGATGGTCGGCTCGAAGCGCAGCACGTCGGCGGTGATCCGGTTGCCGTCGACCTGGAAATTGCCGACCGTCGACCAGATGAACTGGATCGGATTGCCGCTGTCCTCGCGGCCGGCGCGCTGGAGCGACCAGACCACGTCCTCGGGCCCGAAGTCGGAACCATCGTGCCACTTCACGCCCTCGCGCACATCCATCCAGACCTGGGTCTTGTCGTCGTTCCAGCCCCAGTCGGTGAGCAGGCCGGGCTCGAAGGAGAGGTCCGGCTTCTGGCCGACATACTGGTCGAAGATGGATCGGTAGATCGCCTGGATGGTCGGGTTGACCGCGGAGACCCCGACGGTCGGGTCGAAGGACGGCAGGTTGACGTTGTAGGCGATGGTCAGCGTGTCGCCCGACTGGGCGAACGACAGGCGGGACAGCGGCAGGACTCCGGCGGCAAGACCGCCGACGCCGGCGAGCAGCGCCTGGCGACGTGTGAAGTTGAACATTCTTCTCTCTCCCTCGTTCCCCAATGGGTGGCCCCTGTGGGTGGCACCCGCGGGGTGGAACGCCCGAACCGCCGGGCGCGCGCGACCGCGTGAATCGACCGCCGGGCCGCACGGACCCGCGCTGCTTCTCGGCAGCTTCGATTCCTGCGACCACGGACCGCACCTGCCGGACAGCCTATGCATCCGCATGGAACTTCGCAATAGGCTCTGGCGGTATCCCGATCGCCGTTGCTGCTCCGAGTTTCGCCACTCTGACCAGAAATGATGCAGTGCAGCGAAGGTCGGAACCCGTGGATAGGCATCCGGGCCACCCATGCTTGCCGGTATTTCTACAGGCGATAAATATGGAATTGCATTTATCGGGGCCGACGCGATACTCGAAAGCCCCGGGTCGGGTTCCGGGGAGGAGCGGTACGCCTTGGCGAATCTGCCGCGACGGAGGAGACGATGGCGGAGAGATCGTTCGCGCGCGAAGTTCAGGACCTCAAGCTCGGCGCCGGGGAGGAATTCCGCGGCGAGGGGATACTGGCGATCACCAAGGCGTTGCTGCAGTCCGGCGTCTCCTATGTCGGCGGTTACCAGGGCGCCCCGATCTCGCACCTGATGGACGTGTTGTCGGACGCCAAGGACGTCCTCGACGAGCTCGGCGTGCGCTTCGAGTCCTCGGCCTCGGAGGCCGCCGCTGCTGCAACCCTGTCGGCCTCGGTGATGTATCCGGTCCGCGGTGCCGTCACCTTCAAGTCCACCGTCGGCACAAACGTCGCCGCCGACGCGCTCGCCAACCTCGCGTCGGGCGGGGTGACCGGGGGGGCGATGATCATCGTCGGCGAGGACTATGGCGAGGGCTCCTCGATCATGCAGGAGCGCAGCCACGCCTTCGCGATGAAGTCGCAGATCTGGCTCCTGGATCCCCGCCCCAATCTCGAGACCATCGTGCGCTGCGTGGAGGAGGGGTTCGAGCTCTCGGAGGCCTCCAACACGCCGGTGATGCTGGAGGTTCGCATCCGCTGCTGCCACGTGCACGGCCGCTTCATCGCCAAGGACAACAGGCGTCCAGACTTCACGCTGAAGGATGCGCTGGAAAGTCCCAGGCGCGACGTCAGCCGCATCGTGCTGCCGCCGGCATCCTATCTGCACGAGAAGGAGAAGGTGGAGCGGCGCTGGCCGGCCGCAGTCGAGTTCATCAAAGAGCGCAAGCTGAACGAGGCGTTCGGACCGCCTGATGGCGAGATCGGCATCATCATGCAGGGCGGCATGTACAATGGCGTCATGCGGGGGCTGCAACTGCTCGGCCTCGCCGACGCCTACGGCGAGACCACGGTGCCGCTCTACGTGATGAACGTCACCTATCCGGTCATCGAGGACGAGGTCGCCGCGTTCTGCGCCGGCAAGCGTGCCGTGCTGATGGTCGAGGAGGGGCAGCCCGAGTATCTGGAGCAGTCCCTCAACACGATCCTGAGGCGCCGCGGCATCGACACGTGGATCTCCGGCAAGGACGTGTTCCCGATGGCAGGCGAATACACCGCCCAGGTGATGCTGGCCGGCGTGAAGCAGTTCGTCGAGATGCATGCCCGGCCGATGCTGGGCAACCTGCCGCCGCTGCCGGACGCGGCGCCCGTGCTGGCCGATCCAAAGGTGAAGGCGCTCGCCGAGGTGGTGCCGCCGCGCCCGCCCGGCTTCTGCACCGGCTGCCCGGAGCGGCCGATCTTCGCGGCGTTGAAGCTGGTCGAGAAGGAGCTCGGCCAGCACCACGTCTCCGCCGACATCGGCTGCCACCTGTTCTCGATCCTGCCGCCGTTCAACATCGGCGCCACGACCATGGGCTACGGGCTGGGGCCGGCGTCCGCCTCGGCGCTGAACGTGC
>JAEYRQ010000130.1 GCA_023435545.1 Pseudomonadota bacterium
TCCTCGCGCTGGTCCTTGTGGTGCTCGTCAACGTCGCCTTCTACTATCTGCTCAGGGCGCCCACGGCGCTCGGACGCCAGGCGCTGGATGAGATCGAGGGCACCCGGCTCTACATGACGGTGGCCGAGAAGGACCGCCTGAAGTTCCACAGCCCGCCGGACAAGACGCCAGAACATTTCCACGAACTGCTGCCCTATGCGGTCGCGCTCGACATCGAGACGGCCTGGACGGAGCAGTTCAAGTCCGAGATCGAGGCGGCGCGCGGCACGGGCGAGGAGGACGCCTACCTGAAGCCCTCGTGGTACCGGGGCGGCAGCCGGGGCCGCGGATTCAGCGACGCCGGACAGCTTCGCGGTCTCGGATCCACCCTCGGCGGGGCGCTGAGAAGCGCGACGGCAACGAAGTCGTCGGGGTCCTCGGGCTCGTCCGGGGGCGGGCGCTCGGGCGGCGGCGGCGGCGGGCGCGGCGGCGGCGGCTGGTAGGTGGGCTAGCGGGGCCGTTCGGGCGGCAGAACCACGTCCTCGACCATGCCTTCGAGCCAGGTGCGGCCCGACTGGCCGGTGCGACGGGCGACGGCGCCCTGGGCGACGGGGCTGCCCTCGAGCCTGGGATAGTCGGGAAGCTCGCGCTGCAAGGCCGCCTGCCACGCGTCCCATGTCCTCAGGTTGGTGAGGTCGGTCCTGTCGATGCGCATCGGCTCGACGAGCACCGAGAAGAACAGCACCCCGGAGGCGAGGTAGGCGAGCGCCACCGACTTCTCACCCAGGTCCCCCAGCCTGCGGCGAGTCCAGAACAGGTAGCCGGCGATCAGGTTGAGCACGAACAGATAGGCCAGCATCGGCGCCCCGCCGACGCTTGCCTGCAGCGCCGTCGGGGCGACGACGAGTAGCGTGAACAGCCAGATTGCAGCGCCCATGTCAGTCCCGGTGAGGTGCCCGGCGCGAGTCCTTGACGCATATTAGCGGCAGCGGCCGGCCTCCGACAGGGGCGCGTTTACCTCTTGGTTACCATGATCGGTGGGCCACGGCGGGACCGTCCGGCTCAGTCGGCCCAGACTCAGTTCGCCTGGCCGGCCATCTTCTGGGCTTCCAGGATCATCGCGGTACCGAGCTGAGCGATCGCCTCCCTGTGGAGGGTCAATGTCACGGTGCCGTCCGGGGTCATGATCGCCAGCACGCCGACCGATGCCTCCTCGGGGTGCTGGCGGATCTGGTAGCGCAGCGCCGGCAACAGCACTTCGGCTCGGACATAGCCCTTGCGGGGCTTCTGGGCAGTCTCGTCCATCGCGGCGGCTCTCCTCGGCGTGCGCGGGTTCTCGGCATGCCGGTTTCCCACCAAACGGGCCGCCGTTCAACCGGGAAGCTGCGACAGGACCGCTCAGTCGTTGGCGAGGATGAAGTTGCGCACGATCGGGTAGACCTGGCCGTTCCAGCGCCGTCCGCTGAACACGCCGTAGTGGCCGACACCGGCCTGCAGGTGGTGGCGCTTGCGATAGGGCCTGAGGCTCGTGCACAGGTCGTGGGCGGCCAGCGTCTGGCCGACGGAGCAGATGTCGTCGCGCTCGCCCTCGACGGTCAGCAGCGCGGTGCGCCGGATCGCGGAGGGATCGACCCTGCGGCCGCGCCACTCTAGCTCGCCGGTTGCCAGCCGAAACTCCTGGAACACCCACTGGACGGTCTCCAGGTAGAACTCCGCCGGCAGGTCGAGCACCGCGAAATACTCGTCGTAGAAGGTCTTGGTGGCGTTCGCCTTCTCGGAGTTCCCGGTGGCGAGCGCCGCGAGCAGCTGCATGTGGCCCTTCACATGGCGGTCGAGGTTCATGCTCAGGAACGCGCCGACCTGGACGAAGCCCGGATAGACCGGCCGGAAGGCGCCCGGAAAGCCCGCCGGGACGCGGGCGATCAGGTTCGATTCGAACCATTCGATCGGCTTGCCCGTCGCCAGCCTGTTCACCTCCGTCGGGTTAACGCGGGTGTCGATGGGGCCGGCCATCAGCGTCATGCTGGCGGGCTGCGCGGGATCGCCGTCCTCCGCCATGACCGCCGCCGCCACCAGCGCCTGCACGCAGGGCTGGCAGACCGCCACCACATGGACGCCGGGGCCGAGCGTGCGCAGGAAGAGCATCAGATGCTCGACATACTCGTCGAACCCGAAGCGCCCGTCCGCGCGCGGAACGTCGCGGGCATTGTGCCAGTCGGTGATGTAGACGTCGTGGTCGGCCAGCAGAGTCTCCACCGTGCCGCGCAAGAGCGTCGCGAAATGGCCGGACAGCGGTGCCACGACGAGGACACGCGGCTGCGGGGCGTCGATATCCTTGGCGAAGCGCAGGAGGGTGGCGAAGGGGGTGACGAGGGCCGTCTCCTCGCGCACCGCCACCTCGCTATTGCCGACCCGCACGGAGGCGATGTCAAAGGAGGGGCGGGCATGGGTCAGCCCGGCCCGCTCGACCATCTCGTAGACTGCCCTGAGCGTCTGCGCGGTGAGCGTCTCGCTGAAGGCGAGCGCCGGATTGGCGAGCCCTGTCCGCATCCAGCCGGCGATGAGGCGGGCCGGCTGCATTAGATCGGTCTGCGTCTGGAAGGCCTGATAGATCATGCGGTGACCGTCCCCCCCGGCTGGCCCGGCAGCGTCCAGCACCTCCGTGACGCTGCAACGCAGCAGGCTAGTGCATTTCTTGTTGCACTGCGAGATGGCCATTGTCATCGTCGCTTTGGGCGGCGTCCGCCGGTGCGCGGCCGCCCCGGGGGGAAGGCATGGCAAAGGCGACACTCACCATCAGCAGCCGCAACTACTCGTCGTGGTGCCTGCGCGGCTGGCTGTTGTGCAGGATGTCGGGGATCGATTTCGACGTGGAGATCGTGCCGGCCGACGATCCGTCGGTGCGGGCCGAATTGTTGCTGCTGTCGCCGTCGTTCCTCGTGCCGAAGCTCGTCCACGACGGTGTGGCCGTCTGGGATACGCTGGCGATCGGCGAATACCTGGACGAACTGAAGCCGAGGGTCGGGCTCCTGCCGAAGGACAGGGCGCCGCGTGCCCATTCCCGGTCGATCTGCGGCGAGATGCACTCGGGATTCGCCAATCTTCGCGCGGCGTTGCCGATGAACCTCAAGGCCCACTATCCGGGCTTCAAGGTCTGGGCGGGTGCGCAGGCTGACATCGACCGGGTGCTGGAGATCTGGACCGAGTGCCTGGATGGCTATGGCGGCCCCTATCTGTTCGGGCGCAAGGCGACGATGGCGGACGCCATGTATGCCCCGGTCTGCACCCGGTTCCGCACCTATGATGTTGTGCTGGAGGGTGCGGCCAGGGCCTATTGCGACGCGATCCTCGCCCACCCCGCGATGCAGGAATGGACCGAGGCCGCGCTCGCCGAACCAGACGAACTCGAGGAGCTCGACGTCGAGTTCTGAGGCCTGCAGGGGATTTTCGCGGCGCGCAACCGCGGCGCCAGCGTCACGGCTTCCCCGCCAGCGCCTTCGCCAGCAGGAAGCCTGAGCCGGCGCCGGTGCCGCCGCCCGGCCAGGTGGACGCGCCGATCATGTAGAGCCGATCGACCGGCGTCTTGTATCGCGACCAGCCTGACGCCGGCCGGAACAGGAAGTGCTGGTCGAGGTGGTGGCTGCCCGACAGGCTGTCGCCGCCGACGAGGTTCGGATTGTCGCGCTCCAGATCGAGGGGCGACAACACCGCCCGGCCGAGCACCTTCGCAGACGTTCCCGGTGCGTAGCGCTCGATGATCGAGAGAACCCGGTCGGCGTAGGCCTCCTTTGCCTCGTCCCAGTCGCGCGCGGAAATCTCGCCTGCCGCATCGCCGCGGATCACCGACGGCAGCACGCGCACCTGCACCCAAAGCACGTGCTTGCCGTCCGGCGCCCGGCTCGGGTCGATCGCGGTCGGCTGGCCTACGACGAGCAGCGGTTCGGAGGGCATGAGTCCGGCCATCACCTGCTGGTACGCGGCCGCCATCATGTCGAGCGAGGGGGCCAGATGCACATAGGCGAAGCGCTTGAGGTCGGAGCCCGCCGTCCAGTCCGGCAAGTCTGACATCGCCAGATGGATCATCATCGTCGCCGGGCCCGGTCTGAGCGCCGCGATCCGCCGGGCAGCCGGCGCCTGGGCGCATGGTCCCGACAGAAGCCGGTCGAACAGGATGCGGGGATGGACATTGGCGATCACCGCGCGGCGCGCCTGCAGCCTGCGTCCGTCGCCGAGCACCACCACAGACGCGCCTCCCCCAGAAACATGGACGGCTGTGGCCTCGGCACCGGTCATCACCGTGCCGCCGAGGCCTTCGATCGCCGTCGTCATCGCGCGGACGATGGTGTCTGCCCCGCCCTTGCCCAGCGCCATGCCGAAGGCCTGGTCGGCCATCGCCTCGAGATAGGGAAACAGCGCACCGCCGGCGACGTCCGGCGCGTAGTCGAGGTGCATGCCCCAGGCGCCCAGCATCGCCTTCACCCGCTCGTCCTCGAAGCGGGCGTTCAGGAAGGCGCGGGTCGAGGAGACCAGCAGCCGCCCGGTGTCGAGCATCCAGCCGGTGCCGTTCGCCCGCCACGCCTTCCACAGGATGCGGGCGAGCTCCCAGGATGGCATCGGCGCGCCGAGCAGGCCGAAGATGTGCGGGGCGTCGCGGCCGAAATCCGCCATCATCCTCCGCCAGGCCTCTGCGTCTGCCACCGACACCGCAGCGATGCGGGCGATGTTCGCTTCCGCATCCTGGCTCACCCCGAGCCAGCTTCCGTCCGGAAAGGCCGTCGCGAAGCAGTCGGATGCGCCGACGAATTCGAGCCCGTTGGCGATCAGCCGGTCCTTATGGGCGGCGAAGAAGGGCGAGCCGGCGAACAGGCCGAGATTCATCGCATAGAGGTCGTGCCGGAAGCCGGGCAGGGTGACCTCGGCGGTTTTCACCGCGCCGCCCGCGACATCGGCCTTCTCGACGACCGCGACGCTCCAGCCCTTCGAGGCCAGGTGCACGGCGGCGGCGAGGCCGTTGTGGCCCGCCCCGATGATCACCGCGTCATAGGATGCCATGCTTTTTCCCCTCCCGTCCGATGTCTCGAAATTAGCCACAGATGCATGGACCGGTCCATCGACGATCACCGCCAAGCATCTCGATTCAACTGCTGTGAAGTGCTTCGACGCTGCGTCCCTCCGACCCAGAGCACGAAACAACGCACGGAAAGATATCAGGTTTCCAGCTCATCGACATGCAGGCGTCAGCCGACCTCGGGCCGGTTGAGGCAGCGTGACGGATAGCCTATCAATTACTTGCATTCTCATACTGCCGGGCTAGTCTGGCCCCAGAGCGATGCTGGCGCGATACGTCCGCAGCCGGTCCGCGCCAAGGGAAGGGGAGATGACCATGAACGCTTCGGCCGTGCTGTCGGGACTTGCCTCCGCGCTCAAGTCGGGATCGATCGAGGTCGTCGACCTGACGGCGCCGCTCGGGCCCGACACCCCGCTGATCAAGCTGCCGCCCGAGATCGGCAGGAACACGCCGACGGTCGAGATCCACGAGATCTCCAACTACGACCAGAACGGTCCGTTCTGGTCGTGGAACTGGCTGAAGCTCGGCGAGCATTCCGGCACCCATTTCGACGCGCCGGTGCACTGGATCACGGGCCGCGACTATGCCGACGGCTACACCGACACCCTTCCCGCCCAGAACCTGGTGGCGCCGGTCTGCGTCATCGACTGTTCGAAGGAGGTCGCGGCCAATCCCGACTTCCTGCTGACCGCTGACCACGTCCGCGCCTGGGAGAAGCAGCACGGCGAGATCCCGGCGGGAAGCTGGGTGCTGCTGCGCTCCGACTGGTACAAGCGCAACGGCTCGGAAGAGACCTTCCTTAACGCCGACGAGACCGGTCCGCATTCGCCGGGCCCCAGCGTCGACTGCCTGGAATACATCCTGTCGAAGGACATCGTCGGTTGGGGCAGCGAGACGGTCGGCACCGACGCCGGCCAGGCCGGCGGCATGAACCCGCCCTTCCCGGCCCACAATCTGGTGCACAAGGCCGGCAAGTACGGGCTCGCCAGCCTCTGCAACCTCGACAAACTGCCGGCGACGGGCGCGATCCTGATCACGCCGCCGCTCAAGATCGTCAAGGGAACCGGCAGCCCGCTGCGCGTGCTCGCCCTAGTCCCGGGGGGGGGGGGGGGGGCCCCCGCGGG
>JAEYRQ010000174.1 GCA_023435545.1 Pseudomonadota bacterium
GTTCCAGGCCGGCTACGTGCAGCGGCCCTGAGGTTGCGCAAGCGGCCAACAAGCGGCGCCGGGCAATGTCCGGCGCCGGTTCGCGAGCGACCGGCGACCGCCGGCATCGAGATGCCGGAAAGCTCAACTGATCTGGGCTACCAAGGATAGCGGGTCGGCCAGCCGGAAACAGGCGCTCCGTCCATTGCCGTCCAGCGGCTCTGCCTCGACCGGAACGACCCGCTGCGGAAACCCCTTGGCGAGCGCAATCGTGTCGTAGTTGCGGGAGTACCGCTGCATGCCGCGGCGAAACAGCGTCACCTCGCCATCGAACCCGTTGATCAGCAGGAGATTGTGGAACGCAGACCCGGCGAACCCCGCCAGATGGGCCGCGGTGCCGAGCGTTTCGAGTTGATGCTGAAGCGGATGATCCTGCGGGTGATAGATCGTCCAGTCTCGATCCGCTAGCGCTGCCTCGATCTCCGTTTCCCCTTCCGCCCGCCCGGCCAGGAGCTTCGACCGGGACAGCCACACCTTGCCCGCCCGCCTTCCAGATGGGCGATAGCGTCCCATGAAGTCAACGAAATCGGGGTGGCACCAGACCTGAATGGTATAGGCCGGCTCCGGGACGATAAGGGTCTCGACCGAGACAGGCCTGTCGACGAAGACGTGCGGGTTCTCGATTCCGAGGAGGTCCAGCACTTCCGTCTGGAACCGCGTCGCGCGGCCGGCGCTCAATGACCAGATGATCGGGGTCTTCGGGTTCTGGCGGGCGAACCATAGCCGGCCGCAGCTTTCCAGCAGGAAGTGGCCGAATTGTTCGAATCTATATCCGCCGAAGATGTGGGCGCCCACGAGGCGTCCGGCCGGCTTCGGGCACTCCGGAAGGCGGTCGATCGCCACGCCGTAATGCCGGATCAGAAGGGACGATCTGATAGGCCTCCGCTGCCGGTTGAACGCGCCGCCGCGAGGCCTGTTATCGTCCCCCTTCATCGTGGGCACGACGACGGCGTCCGTGAAGCACCGCGTTTCGAGAGGGTGCATCCCAACCCCCGGACATTTCGTGGAGCCGCGGATTGTTACAGCCTCCAGCGGGCGCGCACAATCTTCCGGCGCATTCCGCGCCGCCACCCCACTCCGAGACTTCCATGACCCCCGTGCGTCAGAGACGCGTGCATGGCGGAGATCCCTGCGGACGAGCTTTGGGGGTTCGCGGAATTCCGCGGCCGAATCGATCGGCAGCGCGCTCGGGCGCGAGGGCCGGACTCCGACCGCCTAAATCAATTCCACCGAGTAGTTCTCGATCACGGTGTTGGCGAGCAGCTTCTCGCACATCGCCTCGACCTCCGCCTGTGCGGCGGCGCGGTCGGTGGTGGTGAGTTCCAGTTCGATCAGCTTGCCCTGGCGGACGTCCCCGACGCCGGAGAAGCCGAGCGAGCCCAGCGCGTGCTGGATCGCCTTGCCCTGCGGATCGAGGACGCCGTTCTTCAGCGTGACGGTGACGCGCGCCTTCATCGCACCCGGCTCCGGCTATTGGACCAGCACCGGGCCGCGCGGCACGTTCGGCTCGTTGCCGACCATGATGCCGAGCCGGCGGGCGACTTCCTGGTAGGCCTCGACGAGGCCGCCCATGTCGCGGCGGAATCGGTCCTTGTCGAGGTTGTCTCCTGACTGGATGTCCCACAGCCGGCAGGAATCCGGACTGATTTCGTCGGCCAGGATGATGCGCATCATCTCGCCCTCGTAGAGCCGGCCGAACTCGACCTTGAAGTCGACGAGGCGGATGCCGACGCCGAGGAAAAGGCCACTCAGGAAGTCGTTGACCCTGAGCGCCAGCGCCATGATGTCGTCGATCTCCTGCGGGCTCGCCCAGCCGAAGGCGGTGATGTGTTCCTCGGAGACCATCGGATCGCCGAGCTCGTCGTTCTTGTAATAGAACTCGATGATCGAGCGCGGCAACTGGGTGCCCTCGTCCATGCCGAGGCGCTGGGCCAGCGAGCCGGCGGCGACGTTGCGGACCACCACCTCCAGCGGGATTATCTCAACTTCGCGAATCAGTTGCTCGCGCATGTTCAGGCGGCGGATGAAGTGCGTGGGCACGCCGATGTCGTTGAGGTGCTGGAAGATGAACTCGGAGATGCGGTTGTTCAGCACCCCCTTGCCCTCGATCTGGGCGTGCTTCTTCTTGTTGAACGCGGTGGCGTCGTCCTTGAAGTGCTGGACGAGCGTTCCCGGCTCGGGGCCCTCATAGAGGATCTTGGCCTTGCCCTCGTAGACTCTGCGGCGGCGGTTCATTCGGATCAGACCTGTCATAGGAGAATAGCGGCGCCTTTGTGCGCGTGCCGCGTCGGGGAACATATAATAGACGACAACACGCGATTCCGCACGATGATGCTGTCCGCACGGGAAATTCGCGCGCAAACTATCCGATCCGCCTCGCCAACACAACGCGGGTGCCAGGGCGGCTCCGGTGGCCGCTGCGAAGGCGGCGGAGGGTCGCTTGCCGGGAGCCTCCGGCGTGCGCATATGTCCGTGGCGGACGATGTTGATTTGGTCATCGCCCGCGAGTATGCAAGCCGCGATCGCTCATGCCGCGCAGTCGCTTCGGCGCGAGGCGCGCCTGCCAAAGGGAGACGCACCATGTCCGAGTTCGAACAGCGCAGGAAGGGCTTCGAGGAGAAGTTCGCGCACGACGAGGAGCTTCGTTTCAAGGCGAATGCGCGCCGCAACCGCCTCCTGGGCATGTGGGCGGCGCAGAAGATGGGCCTCACCGGCGAGGCGGCGCAGGCCTATGCCAAGGAAGTCGTCGTGGCAGATTTCGAGGAAGCCGGCGACGCGGACGTGTTCCGCAAGATCCGCAAGGATTTCGACGAGCATGGCATCGACCAGTCCGACCATCAGATCCGGCGGACGATGGACGAGCTGCTGGTGACCGCCATGGAGCAGCTTCAGCGGGAAGGCTGAACGGGAACGTCCGGCAATGGCCCTCCGCTCGCTGGCAGACCGGCTCCGCGCGGGCGAGACCGTATTCTGCGGATGGTCGGCGCTGACCGACCCCTTGGCCGCCGAAGCACTCGCCCGCACAGGCTTCGATGCCGTCTGCCTGGACATGCAGCACGGCTTCCACGACTTCCAGTCGCTCCGCGACGGGCTGACCGGCATCGTCGCAGCCGGTGCTGCTCCGGTGCTTCGGGTTCCCTATGGCGGACTGGCGGACATCGGGCGCGGCCTCGATCTCGGCTTCGAGGCGGTCATCTGCCCGATGGTCAACAGCGAGGCCGATGCAGTCAGCTTCGCGAATGCCGCCAAATTTCCCCCGGTCGGGGCGCGGAGTTGGGGGCCGGCTCGCGCGATGATGCTGACAGGCGGCAGCATGGAGGCGTTCCTGCGCGACGCCAACCGGCGGACCGTCGCCTTCGCCATGATCGAGACGCGCGAGGCACTGGCGGACCTCGACCACATACTGTCCGTCGACGGTATCGACGGTGTGTTTGTCGGCCCCAACGATCTGTCGATTTCACTGGCGCGGGGGGCGGGCATCGGAACCGGGGTCGAAGGCCTGGCCGAGGCCATGGAACTGGTCGCCCAGCGGGCGGCGGCGCGCGGCCGCATCGCCGGCGCCTTCGCCCTGAACCGGGACGATGCGCTGGGCTATGCGGCTGCCGGCTACCGCTTCATCGCCACCGGGCCGGATCTCCAGCTGCTGGCGACCGCGGCCGCAGAGCTGATCCGGGGCCTGCGCAATCCGACCTGAGTTGGGCTAGTCGCCGAACACGCGCGCGAAGATCGCGTCGACGTGCTTGAAGTGATAGTCGAGGTCGAACAGCGCCTCGAGGTCGGATTCCGGAATCAACCGAATCACTTCCGGATCGTTCTTCAGGAACTCCAGGAATGCGCCTTCGCCGGCCCATACCTTCATGGCGCTGCGCTGGACGGTGCGGTAGGCGTCCTCGCGGCTCATGCCCGCCTGCGCCAGCCCCAGCAGCACGCGCTGCGAATGGACGAGCCCCCCGAGCAGATCTAGATTGCGCTGCATGCGCTCGGGATAGACCACGAGCTTCTCGACGACCGAGGTCGCACGGACGAGCGCGAAGTCGAGCGTGACGGTGGCGTCCGGGCCGATCATCCGTTCCACCGATGAATGGGAGATGTCCCTCTCGTGCCAGAGGGCGACGTTCTCCAGCGCCGGCGTCACGTAGGCGCGCACCATGCGGGCGAGGCCGGTGATGTTCTCCGACAGCACCGGATTTCGCTTGTGCGGCATCGCCGACGAGCCCTTCTGGCCCGGCGAGAAGTACTCCTCGGCCTCCAGCACCTCGGTGCGCTGGAGGTGGCGGATCTCGGTGGCGAGCCGCTCGAGCGAGGAGGCGACGACGCCGAGCGCGGCGAAGAAGGCGGCGTGGCGGTCGCGCGGGATGACTTGGGTCGAGACCGGCTCCGGCTTCAGGCCGAGCTTCGCGGCAACCCGCTCCTCGATCTCGGGGGCGACATTGGCGAAGGTGCCGACGGCGCCGGATAGCGCGCAGGTGGCGATCTCCTCGCGGGCCGCGACGAGGCGCGCACGCGCGCGCTGGAACTCGGCGTGGAAGCCGGCGAGCTTGACGCCGAAGGTGGTCGGCTCGGCGTGGATGCCGTGGCTGCGGCCTATGGTCGGAGTCAGTTTGTGTTCGAGGGCGCGCCGCTTCAGCGCCTCGAGCAGGGCATCGACATCGGCGATCAGCAGGTCGCTCGCCCGGGTGAGCTGGATCGCCAGGCACGTGTCCAGCACGTCCGAGGAGGTCATTCCCAGATGCACGTATCGGGCGTCGGGTCCGATGAACTCGGCCAGATGGGTGAGGAAGGCGATGACGTCGTGCTTCACCTCCCGCTCGATCTCGTCGATGCGGGCGACGTCGAAGGCGGCGGCATCGCCCTTCTCGCGGATCGTGCGGGCCGCCTCCGGTGGCACCAGGCCGCTCTCGGCCATTGCCTCGGCGGCGGCGGCCTCGATCTCGAACCAGATTCGGAAACGGGTTTCGGGCGCCCAGATGGAGGCCATCTGCGGGCGCGAATAGCGCGGGATCATCGCTGTTCCGGGGTGTTGTGATCGGACGGGTGCTGTCTAGCAGATGCGGATGGCCGCCTCAACGCGCCAGGCCGCCTCAGTCCATAGAGCAGCGACAGCGCGAAGCCGGCCAGCGGTGCCCACGGCAAATAGAGCCGCAGGCCGTTCGAGGCGAACAGCACCAGAGTTGCGATTCCCGTCCAGGCCAACTGATGGAAGCCGATCTCGGTCCAGATCGGCTGGAAGTCGACCGGATAGGTCTGGCGATAAAGGAGCGAGAACGCGCCGGCGCTGGCAATCGGTCCGAGAGCGAACAGGAGCAGGGCCATTGCGATTGCCCGGCCGGCGAGCCGCAGGCGCGGCAGCAGCGTGTCGATCGCCAGCGCCGCAAAGCCCGCGACCACGGCCGGCGGCAGCGCCAGGATCGCCAGCGCGATGAAGGTTCTTGGCAGGAGGCCGAAGCCGCGTTGCCACAGACCGAGGCCGATCGCGGCGAGGAACATCAGCGCGGCGATCGCCGTCCAGGCGAGCGCGGGGCGGACGGCGGCGCGCAGTCTCTGGCGCCAGGGCGGGAGGCTGCCGCTCATGAGGTGGCCGATCCGGCGTCCGGCGTGGCGAGCAGGCGCGTGACCACCGGCTTCATCAGCATCGGCAGCAGATAGATCGGCACCTGCGCCACGGCGAAGTAGATCCAGCTCACCTCGGGAATGGCGCCCGTCAGCGCGGCCGCCATCAGCGCCATGTTGCGGTTGCCCGACGAGACGGAGACGGTCAGCGCGGTGCTGCGTCCGTTCAGCCGGAAGGCCGCGAACGACAGGGCCATGAAGACGAGTGCCATGCCGAAGGAGGCGACGAGGCAGAACAGGATGAGCCCGGGATCGCTCAACAGGCGCGCCGCCACGCCGTCCATGATCGCCACCGCGAAGGCGAACAGCAGGAGCACGTTGAGCCCGTCGAAGACGTTGGCGGAGCGCTCGATGCGTTCGCGGCCGAGCAGGCGGCGCACGACGGCCGCCGCCGCGACTGATCCGGCCAACAGCACGGCGAGGCGGATCGCGAGATCCAGCGCCGAGATCGGCAGGAGGTCGCCGAGCATCATCCGGGCGGTGAGGGGGCAGAGCACCGGCGTCGCCACCATCGCGGCGACCAGCACCGTGAGGCTCAGCGCCCCGTCGAGACCTAGCAGATATGTGAAGGCCGGCGACGACATGATCGGCGGCGCGATCGCCATCAGCACGATCGCGATGGCGATTCCGGGATCGGTTTCCGCCAGACCCGTCGCCCAGACCACGGCCCCGACGGCGGCGGGAAGCGCCAGCATCATCCAGCAGACGACCAACAGCACCAGGCCGCCCTTGCGCAGCCGCGCCATCAGCGCCTCGAGGTCGACGCGGGCGAAGGCAACCACCAGCAGCAGGAACACCGCATAGGGAATGGTCGGCTTCATCACCGCCGAAAGCGGTGGCACCGCCATCCCGACGACCAGCGACAGGGCGACGGCCTGGGTGCCCTGGGCGCCGATCCAGTCGATGGCGGCGACGATGGGTCGGATCATGCGGTGGCAAATCCCGGTCGTGGGGTGGGGGCGGCCGGTCGATCTGGATTGGCGCCGCCGTTCGCGGTAGTGCTACGAGGTTCCCTCCATATGCGAACCCTTCAGACCGGAAAAGCCAAAGTGACCTCCAAATCCGACATCGTGGTCGTGGGCGCGGGCATCGTCGGGGTGTCGGCCGCCGTCAATCTGGCGCGGCGGGGCCGGCGCGTGACGCTGCTCGACAGGCTCGAACCCGGCGAGGAGACGTCTTACGGCAATGCCGGCGTGATCGAGGGCGGCACCTATGTGCCGATGGCGATGCCCTTCAGCCCGGTCGAGCTGATGCGCTACGCCCGTAACGACCGGCCGGAGATGCGGTTTCACTGGAGCTTCCTGCCGACGATCGCGCCGTGGCTGCTCAAGCTGGCGATGAACTCAACCGAGGCGAAGTTGCGACGCAATGGCGGGGCAGTGATGGCGCTGCTCGCCTATGCCATCGGCGAGCACAAGTCGCTGATGCAGGAAGCGGGCGCAACGGGCTTCCTTCGCGAGACCGGGTGGATCCGGCTCTACCGCTCCGAGGCGGGCTATGCCGGCGCCGAGTTGGAACGGCGGATCGCCCGCGACGGCGGCTTCGGGTTCACACCGATGACCCGGGACGAGACGCTGGAGGTGGAACCGCACCTGACCGGCGACTTCTTTCGCGCCGACCACTGGCACGACATTGCGTCGCTGAGCGACCCTGGTGGCGTTACAAAGGCTTACGCCTCGTTGCTCGCCAGACATGGCAGTTCCTTTGTCCGGGGCGAGGCCCGCCGCCTGGTGCCGGTCAATGGCGGCTGGCGGGTGGAGACGGCCGACGGCG
>JAEYRQ010000272.1 GCA_023435545.1 Pseudomonadota bacterium
CCGCGGGGGGACAACACGCGATGCCCCGGTCGCAGCAGTCCGGGGCCTGCACCATCCGCCCCGCAAGATCACAATGGGAGGGGACGATGTCCGCGACGACAGAAGCTGCAGCGCCGGACGCCGGGAAGGGCAATCCCCGGAAGGACAACATCGCTGCCGGCGTCGATGCGGAGGTCTATACCGCCAACCAGAGGATCCCGGTCGGCACGCTCAAGCAGATCGCGGCGATCGCCTGCATCGCCTATACGAGCTTCCACATCATCGTCATGTATCTCTATCCGCTGGAGACATGGATCTACAGGCTGATCCATGTCGGCGGCGGCATGGCGCTCGGATTCCTGCTGTTCTCGTCAGCGCTGTTCCGGGTCGATGTTCCCGCGGTCGCGCCCGACAGGCGGCGGCTGCTGATCATCCTGCCCGGTGCGGTAGCGGTCACCTTCGCCTTCGTGCAGGCGGTCCTGTTCCTCGTCGGTGTGCAGGCGGTCGATCAGGCCGCGGATCGCGACGCCTTCGTCTGGAGCTTCGGCGTGCCGCTGACCGTCGGTACCGCCTGGCTGATCCTCGTCGCCTGGACCTGGCCCGACCGGCGGCGCGACGTCTTCGACGTCGCCGACCTGTTCCTGGCGCTCGCCTCGATCACGGCCGCACTCTACATCATCGTCCATGCGCCGTTCCTGCGCCTGCGCGCCGGCACCGCGCTGGCCAAGACGTCGGACATGTATGCCGCCCTTGCCGGGGTTCTGGTGATCCTGGAGATGACGCGCCGGCTTGCGGGTCTCGCGCTGGTCGCGATCGCTGCGATCTTCATCATCTACAGCTTCGTCGGGCCGTGGCTGCCGGGCATTCTCGAGCATCGCGGCTACTCGATGACGCGGTTCTTCACCTATCTCTACACCGACCAGGGCATCCTGGGGCCGACGGTGGCAATCTCGTCCACCTACATCATCCTGTTCGTGACCTTCGCCGCCTTCCTGCAGGCGAGCCGCGTCGGCGAGTATTTCGTCAACTTCGCCTTCGCCGTCGCCGGTGGTGCGCGGGGAGGCCCGGCCAAGGTGGCGGTCTTCGCCTCCGGCCTGATGGGTATGATCAACGGCACCTCGGCCGGCAACGTCGTCTCGACGGGCTCGCTGACGATCCCGCTGATGAAGCGGGTCGGCTACCGGCCGCAGACGTCCGCCGCGATCGAGGCGGCGGCGTCCTCGGGCGGCCAGATCCTGCCGCCGATCATGGGCGCCGGCGCCTTCATCATGTCGGAGATCACCGGCATCCCCTATTCGGAGATCGTCGTGGCGGCGATCATCCCGGCGCTGCTCTACTTCGCCTCGATCTACTTCAATGTTGATCTGGCGGCGCAGAAGTTCGGCATGAAGGGGCTGCCGCGCGCCGAGCTGCCGCGCTTCGACAAGCTGGCGAGGCAGGTGTTCCTGTTCCTGCCGATCATCATCCTGATCGGGGCGCTGTTCGCGGGCTATTCCGTCATCCGCGCCGGCATCTACGGCATGGCCTCGGCTGCGGTGGTGAGCTGGCTGACGCCCTATGCCATGGGGCCGAGGAAAATCCTCTACGCGCTGGAGATCGCCGCGAAGATGGCGCTGCAACTCGTCGCCGTCTGCGCTGCGGCAGGCATCATCGTCGGCGTCATCGCGCTCACCGGCATCGGCACGCGCTTCTCATCGATGCTGCTCGGCCTCGCCGACCAGAACCAGGCGATCGCGCTGTTCTTTGCGATGATCGTCTCGATCATCCTCGGCATGGGCATGCCGACGACGGCCGCCTACGCAGTTGCGGCCAGCGTCATCGCCCCGGGCCTGGTGCAGATGGGGATCGAGCCGCTGACGGCGCATTTCTTCATCTTCTACTACGCCGTCATGTCGGCGATCACCCCGCCGGTGGCGCTGGCGGCCTATGCCGGGGCGGCGATCGCCCAGTCCGACCCGATGCGTACCTCCGTGGAGAGCTTCCGCTTCGGCCTGGCGGCCTTCATCGTGCCGTTCATGTTCTTCACCTCGCCCGCCCTGCTGATGCAGGGAAGCTGGTTCGACGTGGCCCATGTGGTGATATCGGCGCTGTTCGGGATCTACCTCCTGTCCTCGGCCGTCCAGGGCTGGTTCTTCGGCCTCCTCGCCTGGCCGCTCCGGGCGCTGCTGATGGCGGCCGCCCTGTCGATGATCGCGGCCGGCTGGATCACCGACGGCATCGGGCTCGCCGCGGCGGTGATCGTCTGGGCGATCCAGAAGCGCATGGTCGATCCGCGCGTGGTGGCGCGCGGCGCCGACTGAATTCGCTGCGGCAACCTCATCTGTCCGCGAAGATCGACCGTGCATCGCGGACCATCAGCCGCACGATCTCGATCAGCATCAGGCCAAAAGAGACCGGCGCCATAATCACCACCGGCCAGGCCGGCCAGTAGCCGGTGCCGATCTGGAGCTGCCGGCCGGTGTCGATCGCCACCATGGTGAACTTGCCCGCGTACCAGAGCACGACGGCATAGATCGCCGCCTCCACCAGCAGCACAAGGGCCGAGATCGCCTTGCCGACCGGACCCGGCGCCATCGTCGCGAACAGCTCCAGCCGCGGGAAGGCGCCCTCCCGGTGCGCCAGCGGCAAGCCCCAGAACACCATCAACGGAAACAGCGCCGCCTCGATCATGTTGTAGCCGCCGGGCACGAGATCGGTGCCGAGCACGTAGCGCCCGTAGACCGTTACGACCGTCAGCAGCAGGATCGCGAGGAGACATGCGCCGCCGCCGATCGCGGCGAGCGCCCACTGAACCTGTTCGAACACACGCAGCATCTTCATACCCTTACCGGATCTGACTCGGCAGCCAGGTCACGATCGCCGGGAACTGGATCATGACGGCCGAGACGACGACCGCCGCGATCAGCGCGAACAGCCCGGTGCGGTTGAAAATCGGCGCGACCGGATGCCGGGCGGCGGCGCAGGCGGCATAGGTGGACAGGCCGACCGGCGGGGTGAGCAGGCCGAGCGAGATCATGAAGCAGGCCATGACGCCGAACCACATCAGGTCGACCTGTGCTGCCGCCAGCACCGGCATGATGATCGGGATCAGCAGCACCATCACCGCCGCCGATTCCAGGAACAGCCCGAAGGCGAAGAAGGCGAACAGCAAAAGCGTCACCAGCAAGCTCGGGCTTGCCAGCAGCGGCTCCATCAGCGCCAGCAGTTCGCGTGGCGCCCGCGACAGCGACAGGAAGCGGCCGAAGATCTGCGCGCCGATGACGATGATCATCAGCATCGAGGTGACCTTCACCGAATCCACCAGCGCGGCGGCGATGTCGCGGATGCCGATCCGGCGCATCGCCAGCATGCCGATCAGCGCGACGAAGGCACCGACCGCGCCCGCTTCCGCAGCGGTGATGATGCCGCCGTAGATGCCGCCGAACACGACGGTCATCAGCGCCAGCACGAAGATGAAGGCGGTGACGCTGCGCATCGAGACGGCGGCGGCCTCCATCGTCGGGGAGGCTTCATGGTCGGTCTCGCCGAACGCATAGAGGCAGCCGATGTAGACGAGGATGCACAGAAGCCCCGGCAGCATCGCGCCGATGAACAGGTGCCCGACCGGCACCAGCGTCAGCGAGCCGTAGATGATCATGATGATCGACGGCGGGATGATCGCTGAGAGAGATCCGGCGACGGCGGCCAGTGCGATGGAAAAGCGGCGCGTGTAGCCAACCGCCTGGAGCTGCGGGGCGGCCATGGTGGCGAGCGCCGCGGCCGTCGCCGCCCCCGAGCCGGAGACCGCTCCCAGCAGCCCGCCGGAGACGATCGTTGCCGCCCCCAGCGGGAAGCGCCTGCGGCCGGCGAGGTGGTAGCCGACCCGGAACAGATCCTCCACCACCCGCCCGCGCAGCAGGAACTGCGCCATAAGCAGGTAGAGCGGGATGATCGACAGCGAGTAGGACGAGGCCGTCGCGATGATGTCGGGGGCGAGCAGCCCGTCGAACAGCCGTGTCCCGCGCATCAGCCACATGCCGAGGATACCGGTGCCGAGCAGCACGGTCGCGACGTTCTGGCCGAGCACCAGGAACACGCCGAACCAGGCGGTGGCGAACAGCAGGGCCTCGTGCGTCGGCATGGAAGAACTCTCCAAACC
>JAEYRQ010000275.1 GCA_023435545.1 Pseudomonadota bacterium
ATCTCGAAATTCATCACGTCGCCCTCGTAGTTCTTGACCACGTAGAGCACGCCCGCCCCCTGATCGACCGCTTCGGCGGCCGCCAGCATCTGGTCGGGCGTCGGCGAGGTGAACACCTGGCCCGGGCAGGCAGCGTCCAGCATGCCGTGGCCGACGAAGCCCGAATGCAGCGGCTCGTGCCCTGAGCCGCCACCCGACACCAGCGCCACCTTGCCGGGCTTGAGTACGCGCCGGCGCACGAACCTGTGGTCCTCGCCCAGGACGACGATGTCCGAATGTGCCGCGCAGAAGCCGTCGAGGCTCTCGGTGAGCACCGTGTCGACGCCGTTGATCAATTTCTTCATGGGTCGCGTCTCCCTCAGTCCGGTTCGATCAGCTTCGCCAGCCGGGCAACGAAGTCCTGCACCGCGCGGTCGAACTCGGCATTGCGCCGGGCGCTGCCGAGATCGGGCGCGTTCAGGGTCAGCGGCCGGGCCTTCGGTCGGCTCGACCCGCCGCCCCCCCGACGGGGATGCGCGCCGGCATAGGCTTTCAGGAACCGCGCCCGCTCGTCCGGCGAGAAGTGGCAGAGCTCGAGGATCACCTCGACGTCGCCGGCCGGGATCGGCGTCGGATAGGCCGGATTGGTGATCTGGCTGATGAAGCTCGGATTCTTGCCGAGTGCCTCGGCCAGACGCCGCCGGGTGCCCGACGGCCGCCGGTCGATCACGTCGCGCAGGAGCGCCTTGTAGGCGGCGATCAGTTCGCCCGGCTCCGGTACACGCTCCGGTTGGCTCATGTCCGGGCGGGCTCCCATCGGCCGGTCGTTGTCTTGACCCGTCCGATGGACGAGGGCGCGACCGACAGCGAGCGCAGGCCCGCATCGAGCAGCGCCGGCACCACGGCAGGATCACCGCCCGCGTCGCCGCAGAGCGAGACGGGAATACCACGCAATTGCGCCGCCTCGACCGTCATCCTGATCAGCGACAGCACGGCCGGCGCCATCGGATCCACCAGGCCACCGAGACCCGGTGCATCCCGGCTCGCCGCCATCACGTACTGCACCAGGTCGTTGGAGCCGATCGAGACGAAGTCGGTGTCGAAGGACGCGAGCGCCAGCGCCGCCGCCGGCACCTCGACCATCATCCCGATGGGTGGAATGCGGTGGGCCATCCCCTCCCGCTCCAGCTCCGCAGCGGTCTCGGCGACGAGCACGCGAACCTGATCCATCTCGGCCGGCACCGCCACCATCGGGACCATGATCCGGATGTCGGCGTCGGTGGCTGCCCGCAGCAGAGCGCGGAGCTGGACGCGGAACACCTCGGGGTGCTTCAGCGACAGCCTGACGCCGCGAACACCGAGGAAACTGTTCGCCTCGTTGTCGAGCGTGTAGCCGGGGATCGGCTTGTCCCCGCCGGCGTCCAGCGTGCGCACCGTCACCGGCCGGCCGGCCGCCCAGGCGGTGAGCCGGCGATAGGCGGCAAGCTGGGTCTCTTCGTCCGGCAGGCCACTGCCGGCGTGGAACATGAGCTCGGTGCGCGCGAGCCCGATGCCGTCGCAGACCGCCGGATCGAGGCCGTCGAGTTCAGACGGATCGGCGACGTTGATCATCACCTGGACGCGCTCGCCGGAGAAGGTCCGGGCCGGCAGGCGCGCGGCCTCCGCCTCCGCGGCCCGACTGCGATCGAACTCCCGGCACGCCTCGCGGAAGGCCATCTGTTCGCTCACATCGGGACGCACCACCAGCGTTCCGTCCCTTGCGTCGAGCAGCGCGATGACGCCTGTCTGCGCATCGATCCGGCCGAGGCCGACCACCATCGGCACCCCCCGCGCCCGGGCCAGCATGGCGACATGGCTGGTGGCGCTGCCGGCGGCAAGCGCCATGCCGCGCCCGCTCCACTCGGTCGACAGGAAGCGCGAGGGCGTGATGTCGTCGGCCATCAGGATCGCCGCTTCCGGCAGGTCGCCGGTCACCTCCGCGCCCCCGGTCAACGCCCGCAGCACCCGCCCGCGCAGGTCCTTCAGGTCGGCGGTGCGGGCGCGGAAGTACTCCTCCTCGGCCGTCTCGTAGTCCGCGATCAGCGCATCGACTGCTTCACCCCATGCTGCGTCCGCAGGCGTCCCGGCCGCGATCGCCGCGAAGGCGGGCTCGCTCAGCGTCTCGTCGGCGGCGAGCGCCAGCTGGAACTCCAGCATGTCGGCCGCCTCGCCCGCATTGGCAGCGACGACATCGCCGAGGGCTGCCATCGCCTGGGCAAGCGCCGCCTCCAGCCCGGTCCGCTCGTCCGCCGGATCGCCGGCGATGCGGCCGGCTGCGGTCTCGGCGCGGTCGACGACGATCGGCCCGAGCACGAGGCCCGGCGAGGCCGCGCGTCCGACATACACGGCCCTGTCCGGGGATCGGGCCGCCATGCTCATACGGTTTCGTCCGCGAAATCGGTCTCGATCAGCCGCACCAGCGCGGCCAGCGCCCGGTCGGCATCCTCGCCGGTGGCGCGGAAATGCAGGATCGTATCCTTCGGCGCTTTCACCGCCATCACCTTGACGATGCTCTTGGCGTCGATCCAGGGCCCCTCCGGTGCCGGGGCGACCTCGATCTGCGATGCGAAGGACTTGGCGAGCTTGGTCAGCTTCACCGAGGGACGGGCATGCAGGCCCACCTCGTGGAACAGCAGGACGGAAGCGGTCGAGGATGCGTTCATCTGGTCTCTTTGTCTCATCACCGGGGAGCGAGCTCCTCGGCCGTCCGCCGGACCTCGTCCAGGTTTCCGCCTCCCCACGCTTCCGTCGCCGCCATGATCGCCCCCTCGACGAGAGGCGCATTCACCACCACGGCCTTGCCCTGCCGCTCTTCCGGCAGCATCTCGATCGCCATCTCGCTGTTGGTCTCGGCGCCGCCGAGATCGACCAGGATCGCGACGCCCGCCTCGGACCAGGCCTGGTCGATGGCGCCCATGATCTTCTCGACGCTGGTACCCAGGCCACCGTCGGGATTGCCGCCGCACCAGGCGAGCGGCACCTCCGCCCCCACCATCTGCCGCACCATGTCGGCGGTGCCGCGCGCCACGTCCGGCGAATGCGACACGATGACGATCCCGACACGGGACGGGGTCTGCTCGAGGCTCATGCGATATCTCCGACTGCGTCACACACGGCGTCGACGAGAAGCTGGCTCGACCTGGCGCCGGGATCCATGTGGCCGATCGACCGTTCGCCAAGGAACGAGGCCCGCCCCTTGGTCGCGCGCATCGGCACGGTCGCCGCGGCGGCCTCGGCGGCGACGGCGCGGATCGCCGCGAGGCTCTCGCCGCGCGCCACCGCCGCCTGCACCGGCGCCAGCACGTCGAGCATGGTCTTCTGCCCGGTATCCGACTTGCCGCGCGCCTTCACCGCGTCGATCGCCGCCGCCAGCGCGTCGGCCACGTCATCGCGCCCCGGAGCAGGCGGTAATGCTTTGCCGAGCGTCATCAGCAGCGTCCCGTAGAGCGGGCCGGAGGCGCCACCGACCTTCATCACCAGCTCCATTCCCGCCGCCTTCAGCGCCTCGGGCAGCGGCTTCGCCGCGATCGCCGGCAGATTCGCCGTCACCGCCTCGAAGCCGCGCTTCATG
>JAEYRQ010000281.1 GCA_023435545.1 Pseudomonadota bacterium
ATCAGGACCATCCCGCCCTGACGATCGGCGCGCGTACCGGATTTGCGTTCTACGAGGACAGGTTCGCGCCCCGTCGCATCCTCGTCGGGGTCAACGGGGCCAACGTCCGCGCCAACAACTATCTGGACGGCCCCTTCGACCAGCTTCCGGACAACTTCATCGCGGGCGAGGAACTCCGCGACGCCATCATCGCCAAGCATCCGGAGCTCGACGGCGAGGTGGACAGGCTCGGCGGGTTTCGGTCACAGGACGGCCGGTTCCTGGTGAATCCCTACGTCAACTACGAGCACGTCGGCGAACTGGAGAGCTTCTTGCGCTGCGGCGATGCCGCGCTCGACGAGGCGAAGTTCTACGCCTGCCTGGCGCCGCCGGACCCCTACATGCAGTAGGGCGTCCCGGTTTCCGCCGGACTGCCGCCGCCGCTGCGTTTCGGTTGCCCCTTCCGCTGCATTGCACGCGGACGATCCGCGGCCCATTATGCCTGATGTGCGCGTGAATCGGTCACGCTCAGCCCCTGGGCAATGGAGCTGCATGGGACGACTGACGACGCATGTCCTCGATACGGCCGCGGGCTGCCCCGCCGCGGGAATGAGGATCGTCCTTCGGCAGGAAGGCAAAGTCCTCGCCGAGATGGTCACCAATCACGACGGCCGGCTCGACCGGCCGATGCTCGAGGGAGCCGCGCTGAGTGCCGGCGTCTACGAACTGTCGTTCCACGTCGGTGACTATCTCCGGGCATCCGGAGCCGGCCTTCCGGACCCGCCATTCCTCGACGTGGTCCCCATCCGCTTCGGCATCTGGGACGCCACGGCGCACTACCATGTGCCGTTGCTGGTCTCGCCCTACGGCTACTCGACCTATCGGGGAAGCTGAGATGCCGACACCTCGCGACAAGGTCCGCATATTGCGTCGCGGTGAGATCATGGACGTCGGCGACTTCGCGCCGACCGAGACGCTGCTCGACCATCTGCGCCTGCGCGAGCGGGCGACCGGCACCAAGGAGGGCTGCGCCGAGGGCGACTGCGGCGCGTGCACGGTCGCGCTCGGGCGGCCGGGACCGGACGGCAGGGTCGAGTACCGGCCGGTGAATGCCTGCATCCACCTGCTCGGCATGGCGGACGGGGCGGAGATCGTCACCATCGAGGACATCGGGCGGGACCGGCCGCATCCGATCCAGCAGGCCTTCGTCGACCGCCACGCCAGCCAGTGCGGCTTCTGCACGCCGGGCTTCGTCATGGCGCTGTTCGCATTCCAGCACCGGCGGGGGGACGAGGCGGTCTCGCGCAATGACGTCACCGACGCCATTGCCGGGAACCTGTGCCGCTGTACCGGCTACCGGCCGATCGTCGAGGCAGCGCTGGAGGCCTACTCGGGCGCCCCGGCGGATGGTTTCGGTAGTCGGGAGACGGGGGCTGCGCTGGCCGGACTGGTCAGTGACGCCCCATTGTTCGTCGGCGACGAGCACCGGTTCTTCGCCGCCCCGACGAGTATCGAGAGTCTCGCCGATCTCCATGCGCGTCATCCGGATGCCACGCTGGTCGCCGGCGCGACCGATGTCGGGCTGTGGATCACCAAGCAGTTCAGGGCGATCGACAAGGTTATCCATCTCGGCCGCGTCGCTGGCCTCTCGGACATTTCGGACGACGGTGACGCGATCCGGATCGGTGCCGCGGCTACCTATGCGGACGCGGCCTCGGCGCTCTCCGCCCTCGATCCGGATATCGGCGAAGTGCTGCGGCGGCTCGGCTCGCCACAGATCCGCGCGGTCGGAACGGTCGGTGGCAATATCGCCAACGGATCTCCCATCGGCGACATGCCGCCGCTCTTGCTCGCGCTCGGCGCCGAGATCACGCTGCGCCTGGGCCATGAGGAACGGACGCTGCCGCTGGAGCGGTTCTTCCTCGAATACGGCCGCCAGGACCGGCGACCCGGCGAATTCCTGACGTCGATACGCGTGCCCAAGCCGGGCGCAGGCTCGGCGTTTCGCGCATTCAAGATCTCCAAGCGGTTCGACCAGGATATCTCCGCGGTGCTCGCCGCGTTCGCCATCCGGCTCGACGGGCGGCGGATCGCCACTGCCCGCATCGCATTCGGCGGCATGGCGGGCATCCCGAAGCGCGCCGCATCCAGCGAGGCGGCGCTGGCAGGGGCAAGCCTCGACGATCCGGCCAGTTGGGTCGACGCCTTCGCCGCGCTCGGGGAGGATTTCAGGCCGCTCAGCGACCACCGCGCCAGCGCCACCTACCGCTCGCGTGTCGCGCAAGGTCTGCTGCGGAAGGCGCTGACGGAGATCGCCGGCATACCCAGCACCGCGACGCGCGTCGTCGGCGTGCGGGAGGCGGCAGGTGCTTGATCCCCATGCCAACCCTTCCGGCGAACTGCGCTCGGTAAGGCAGTCCATACGCCACGACAGCGCCGAGAAGCATGTCCGGGGGACGGCACTCTACGTCGACGATGTGCCGGAGCCCTCAGGGACGCTGCATGTCGCGGTCGGGGGCTCGCCCGTCGCCTGCGGGCGCATCGTCCGGCTCGACCTCGAGGCTGTCCGAGCGGCACCCGGCGTGGTGTGCGTCGCCACCGCCGCCGACATTCCCGGCCACAACGAGATCAGCCCCGTCGGTGCCGGCGACGATCCGCTGCTCGCCGCGGGCACGGTGGCGTTCCACGGCCAGCCGATTTTCATCGTCATCGCCACGACGCGCGAGGAGGCGCGCCGTGCAACGCGCCTTGCCATCGTCGATGTCGAGCGAGAAACGCCAATCCTCTCCATCGAGCAGGCGCAGGCGGCGGGCGCGCGGCTCGATCCCGATTTCGACATCCTGCGCGGCGACGCGGCCGGGGCACTGGCTGCCGCGCCGAACCGGCTGTCGGGAACGCTCGCCATCGGCGGCCAGGAGCACTTCTATCTCGAGGGCCAGGTCGCCTTCGCCGCGCCGCAGGAGGACGGCGACATGTATGTCCTGTCCTCGACCCAGCACCCGAGCGAAGTGCAGAAGGCGGTGGCCGAGGTGCTCGGGTTGCCGATCAACGCGGTCGTCTCCGAGGTCCGCCGCATGGGCGGGGCCTTCGGCGGCAAGGAATCGCAGGCCGCGCAGTGGGCGGCGCTCGCCGCGCTGGCGGCCAGGCTCACCGGCCGAGCCTGCAAGCTGCGCCTCGACCGCGACGACGACATGGCAATGACCGGCAAGCGGCACGATTTTATCGCCCGTTGGGAGCTCGGTGTCGACGAAGAGGGGACGATCCAAGCCGCCGAGTTCGACTTCCACGCCCGCTGCGGGCATTCGAGGGACCTGTCGAACTCCGTGGTCGACCGCACGGTATTCCACGCCGACAACGCCTACTACGTGCCGGACATCGCCATCCGGTCGAAGCGGTGGCGCACCAACACCGTCTCCAATACGGCCTTCCGCGGGTTCGGCGGACCGCAGGGGGTGCTCGCCGTCGAACACGCCATTGACCAGGTCGCCCACCGGCTCGGTCTCGACCCGCTCGATGTCCGCAAGCGCAATCTCTACGGACCGGGGCGCGACGTGACGCCCTATGGGATGACCGTCTTCGACAACATCGCGCCGGAAGTGGTGGCGAGTCTCGAATCCCTGTCGGACTACCGCGCCCGCCGCGCGGGCGTCGCCGCCTTCAACGCTGAGAATGCGCTCCTGAAGAAGGGAATCGCAATCACCCCGGTGAAGTTCGGCATCTCCTTCACCACCACCTTCCTCAATCAGGCCGGCGCCCTGGTGCATGTGTACACCGACGGCAGCGTGCACCTGAACCACGGCGGCACCGAGATGGGGCAGGGGCTGTTCGTCAAGGTGGCACAGGTCGTCGCCGACGAGTTCGGCATCGACCTCGACCGGGTCAAGATCACCGCGACGACGACGGCGAAGGTGCCCAACACCGCGCCGACCGCCGCATCCTCCGGCACCGATATGAACGCGATGGCGGCAAGGATCGCGGCGGCGCAGATCCGCGAGCGCCTCGCCGACTTCGCCGCCGGACAGTTTGGCGGCAGCCCGCTTGACGTCCGCTTCCGCGACAACCGCGTGATCGTCGGCAACCATTCGATTGGGTTCGGCGAACTTGCCCGGCAGGCCTTCCTGGCGCGCATCTCGCTCTCATCGACGGGGTACTACCGCACGCCGAAGATCGGCTGGGACCGGGCGAAGGCGGAGGGGCAGCCGTTCTTCTATTTCGCCTACGGAGCAGCCTGTTCCGAGGTTACCGTCGATACGCTGACCGGCGAGTTCCGGCTCGACCGTGTCGACATCGTCCACGACGTCGGGCGCTCCATCAATCCGGCGATCGACATCGGCCAGATCGAGGGCGGCTTCGTTCAGGGCATGGGCTGGCTGACGACGGAGGAACTGGTCTACGACGCCGAGGGCCGTCTCAGGACGCACGCACCCTCGACCTACAAGATCCCGACAGCTTCCGACATTCCCGCCGCATTCAACGTTCACCTTTATGACGGCGCCAACCGCGAGGAGGCGATCTACGCCTCCAAGGCCGTCGGCGAACCGCCGCTGATGCTGGCGACTTCGGTGCATTCGGCGATCTTCGATGCGGTGGCGAGCCTCGCGCCGCGCGATATGATGGTGCCGCTGGAGGCGCCGGCGACGCCCGAGGCGATCCT
>JAEYRQ010000318.1 GCA_023435545.1 Pseudomonadota bacterium
ATGGACTCACCAAGGAGTACGGCATCGCCTCGGTGCTGACCGCCTCCCGCCTGGCGCGTATCGCGCCGGTCAGTCGGGAGATGATCCTCAACTTCGTCGCACAGACCTCGCTGGGTCTGCCCCGGTCGTACTGACGATGCCGGTCGACTACACGGTCGAGGGCCGGATCGCCCGCCTGACGCTCAATTCCCCGCACAACCACAACGCGCTGTCCACCGCGCTGGTCGACCAGTTACATCAGGGCTTCGCCGACGCGGCGGCCGCCGATGTGCGCGCGGTGGTGCTGGGCCACACCGGTCCCACGTTCTGCGCGGGCGCCGACCTGTCCGAGGCGGCCGGCCGGGACCCGGGAGACGTGGCGGTCGATCGGGCCCGGGAGATGACACGCCTGCTGCGCACGATCCTGGAGCTGCCGGTGCCGGTGATCGCCGCGGTCGACGGGCACGTGCGCGCCGGCGGTATGGGGCTGGTCGCCGCCTGCGATATCGCGGTGGCCGGACCCGCGAGCACCTTCGCGCTCACCGAGGCTCGGATCGGGGTGGCGCCGTCGATCATCTCGCTGACCCTGCTGCCGAAGCTGACCGCGCGGGCCGCGGGCCGGTACTTCGTCACCGGGGAGAGGTTCGGACCGGCGGAGGCAGCGCAGATCGGGCTCATCACCGCCGCCGCCGATGACGTCGCCGCGATGGTCGCCGATCTCACCGCGAGCATCGCGAAGGCTTCGCCGCAAGGACTCGCGACCTCCAAGGCGCTCACCACCGCGTCGGTGTTGGCCGGCTTCGACGAACGTGCCGAGGAACTCACCGAGCAATCGGCGCGGCTGTTCGTGTCCGAGGAGGCGCACGAAGGCATGCTCGCTTTCCTGCAGAAACGCAGGCCTTCTTGGACATGAGGAGGTAGCTGTCGTTTGCCAGCGAGGCGTCCGAGCGGCGAAGTTTGCCATAAAAGTTTTGCCCACGAGCTTGCATTCGTGAGCATGAGTCGTAGGCTCGTCTGCGATGAGCACCTCAGCCGCCGAACCCGGCTCGACCCGAGCCGGTGATGACGAGCGCGCGCAGGCTGCCCAGCTCCTCACCGACGCCGCCGCCCAGGGCCGGCTCACTGTCGACGAGTACGAGCAGCGACTGGCCAAGGCCTATGCGGCCACCACCCGCGGTGAACTCGCCCGACTCTCGTCCGATCTGCCGGACTTTGCGACGACCTCACAGTGCGGACCGCGCCGGCCTGCACCATCGACCCTGCTCCTGGCAATCTTGAGCGGGTTCGAGCGGCGCGGTCGCTGGAACGTCCCGAAGCGCCTGACATCCTTCGCACTGTTCGGTGGCGGCGTCATCGATCTGCGTTATGCCGATTTCACCTCCCCCGATGTGGACATCCACACGATCTCCATCTTCGGCGGTCAGACGATCCTGGTGCCGCCGGAAGTCAACGTCGCGGTCCGAGGACACGCTGTGATGGGCTCGTTCGACCATGTCGGCGAGCCGGGAACGCCCGGCGCCCCGCGGGTGACCATCCGCGGGTTCTCGCTGTGGGGCAGCGTCGGCGTCAAGCGCAAGAAACGTAAGAACAGCTGACCGTCGTTTGCTGGAAATCGCGCTTCTGCGCCATTTGTTTTGCTGAACAGCGCACCGATCAACGGCGCCGAGCGCGCAGATAGTCGCCGACCACTGCCGCGCCGAGCCCGTCGAGATCGGGCACCACGACGCGCCCACCGACCCGGCGGGCGACCTGGTCGATGAACCGGGCCAGTCCCGGATCGCTGCCCAGCCGGAAGATCGTCAACTGCGCGCCGAGAGCGGCAAGGTCGTCGAAACCCTTCACGGTCAGTCCGATCGTGCGCGGATGCGGCGGGTAGTAGAAGAACGCTTCGGCACCGTCGCCGAAATCCTCCAAGTGGGCGGGCGGCTCACCGTCGGTGACCACCAGCACGACCGGCTGGGCGTTGGGATGCCTGCGCAGATGCCGCGCCGCCAAGGCCAGCGCATGGTGCAGGTTGGTGCCCTGGTCCCGCACCCCTTCCAATGCCGTCAGCTCGGCCGCACTGACGGTGCGCGCATGCCGCCCGAACGCGATGATCTCCAGCGCATCGGAGCGGAACCGGGTGCTCACCAGATGGTTGAGCGCCAGCGCGGTGCGCTTCATCGGCAACCACCGGTTCTCCATGACCATCGAGAAGCTGGTGTCCACCAGCAGCGCGACGGCCGACTGGGTGCGGGTCTCGGTCTCGGAGATCTCGACATCCTCGACGCCGATCCGCACCGGCCCGTCGATGGTGCCGGTACCGGCTTGTCTGAGGACGGCATTGGTGATCGTGCGAGTGACGTTCCACGGCTCGGTGTCCCCGAACGCCCACGGCCGGGTCGCACCGGTCAGCTCACCGGCCGCACCGGCTCGGCGGGTCTCCCGCTCGCCATGCCGACCGGACAACCGCTGGGCGACATCGCGCAGCGCGGTCTGCCCGAGCTGGCGCATCGCTTTCGGCGACAGCCGGAACTGGCCATCGGACCCGCGGTCCAGGAACCCCTGTTCGGTGAGTGCTCGTTCCAGATCGGCCAGTGTGCGCGCGTTGACGGCGGCCTCGTCGCCGAGCTGGCGGGCCAGCATGTCCAGGTCGACGTCCTCCATGGTGGCTCCGGCGTAGCCCTGCGAGAGTTGTTCGGCCAGCTGTTCCAGCTCGGCGATATCGGCGAGTGCCTGCGCGCCCTGGCCCATGTCCAGCGGATCCTCGCCACGGAACACCTGCGAACCGTTCCAGTCCTCACCGGGACGGGCGGCCTGCAGGTTGGCGACCAGCCGGCTCAGCGCATTCATCAGCGACGGGGAGCCGAAGGCCTGTTGGGCCAACGCATCCAACT
>JAEYRQ010000347.1 GCA_023435545.1 Pseudomonadota bacterium
GTTCCGAACCCGGCGAACCTGGCAGCCTTGGGGGCCTGGCCGAAGGTGCGAATCTCGAAACCCTTCAGCGTCGTCGGCAGGAGCAGCGCCATCGCCCCCGCCAGCAGGAAGGCGAAGACGACGCCGAGATGCAGCCGTCCGTCGGAGGTCAGTTCCGGCAGGCTCGCCGCCGAGGAGAACAGCGCAGTCTCGGGAAAGTTGAAGCCTGCCGGATCGCGCCAGGGTCCGCGCACCAGATAGTCGAGCAGCAGCAGCGCGACATAGGTCAGCATAAGGCTGGTCAGGATCTCGTTGGCCCGGAACACCGTCTTAAGGACTGCGGGTATCGCCGCCCACAGCATGCCGCCGAGTATCCCCGCGGCCAGGACCATCACAATGACGAGCGGCGAGTTCCACTCCGCGAACGTCAGCGCCACCCAGGTCCCGAAGATCGCGCCGAGCGTGTACTGGCCCTCCGCGCCGATGTTCCAGACATTCGCCTGGAAGCACAGCGACAGGCCGAGGGCGATCATGATCAGCGGCGATGCCTTGACCAGCAGTTCTTGTGCTGAATAGGCGCTGGCGAAGGGCGACAGAAAGTAGACATAGAGCCCCTGCAGCGGGTCCTTGCCCGCGACCGCGAACAGGACTGCGCCCGCAAGCACCGTCAATGCGATCGCGATGAGGGGCGACAGCAGCGCCATGCGCCGTGAGGGCGCGGCACGGCGCTCCAGTTCAAGCCGCATCGCTTGCCTCCCCCGCATCGTCCTTGCCGTGGACGCCGCCCATCAACAGGCCGATGCGCTCCATCGTCATTTCTACGGCCGGATGAACCGCTGACAGCCGCCCGTGCGAGATCGCGGCGATTCGGTCGGCGATCTGGAACAGTTCGTCGAGATCCTGTGTGATGACGACCACGGCGCTGCCGGCGGCCGCAAGATCCAGGATCGCCTGGCGGATTGCCGAGGCCGCGCCGGCATCGACACCCCAGGTGGGCTGGCTGACGACCAGCACTCCCGGCTCGCGCAGCATCTCGCGGCCGACGACGAACTTCTGCAGGTTGCCGCCCGACAGGCTGCCGGCAAGCGGATCGGGCGCACCGATGCGAACGTCGAACCGACGGATCACCTCGTCTGAAATCGCGCGCGCCCTGCCCCGGTCGATCATGCCGTGGCGCGCGATCCCCTCGGTCGCGTGGCCCGACAGGATGACATTGTCGGAGAGCGCAAAGCGGGCGATTGCTGCCTCGCCGATGCGCTCCTCCGGCGAGAAGGCCGCGCCGAGGCGGCGCCGCGCACTGATGCCGCGGTGTCCGACCGGGTTGCCGTCGATCGCGACAGCATCTGGACGGTCCGCGGTCACGATCCCGGCGAGCGCCCTGAACAGTTCCTCCTGTCCGTTGCCGGCGACGCCGGCGATGCCGAGAATCTCGCCGCCGCGCACCGCGAAGGAGATGCCGTGCAGGGCAGTGCCGAGCGGATCGTCGGGTGCGGTCGAAAGATCGCGAACGTCGAGGCGGACCGGACCGACCGGATGCTCGCCGGCCGGCTTCACTTCCTTCACGTCGTTGCCGACCATCATCCGGGCGAGGCTCGCGGCGGTTTCCCGGCGGGGGTCGCAGGTGGCGACGACCGATCCCCGCCTGAGGATCGTCGCGGTCGAGCAGATCCGCTTCACTTCCTGCAGGCGGTGACTGATGTAGAGGATGGCGCAGCCTTCGCCCGAAAGTCGTTCCAGCGTCTCGAACAGCCGGTCGGCCTCCTGCGGCGTCAGCACCGCCGTCGGTTCGTCCATGATCAGCAGCCGAGGGTTCTGCATCAGGCAGCGGACGATTTCGATGCGCTGCCGCTCGCCGACCGAGAGCGAATAGACATGGCGATCGGGGTCCAGCGGCAGGCCGTAGTCCTGCGAGATCGTCCTGACCCGCCGGGAAACCTCGCGCGCGGAATTGCCTCTTGGCAGGGCTAGGGCGATGTTCTCCGCAACGGTGAGGGCCTCGAACAGCGAGAAATGCTGGAACACCATGCCGATGCCGAGCGCCTGGGCATCGGCGGGCGCCTTCAACCTCACCTCGCTCCCGCGCCACAGGATGGTCCCGGCGTTCGGCTCGAGGATGCCGTAGAGGATCTTCACCAGCGTCGACTTGCCGGCCCCGTTTTCGCCGAGCAAGGCATGGATTTCGCCCTCGGCAACGGTGAGATCGACATCGCTGTTCGCTGTCACCACGCCGAACGACTTGGTGATCCCGCGTGCCTGCAGCAGCGACGGTCGGCGTGTAGAACTGGCGGCAGTCTCAGCCTGGCTCACGCCGCGCTTCTCCCCCCGTCGCGATCCGGCGCCTGCCGATAATGGTTACGTCATGGCCTCGCGCCCCGCCATCCCCAACGATGCAATGACGATGCCAACGAGCGGTACCCGCAGTTGCACTACTTTGGCAGGAGATGCCCCCAATATTCTCATCGCAAAGGCATTTGCGCGATTTGATCATGAGGTAAAATTATCCACCGATTCCTGAGCCGGCGGCTCGGTGAATGATACGCGTGCCCGCATCATGAGCAGTTCGGCGGCGACTGCCGCCGCGATGACCGCCGGTTCCTTCCCGCGGATGCCGGGAACCCCGATCGGGCAGCGCAGGCTATTTGTGACGGCCTGTGCGACCCCGGCGGCGCGAAGCTGCGAGGCGAAGCGCGCCCGCTTGGTGGCACTGCCGATCAGGCCGACATAGGGAAACACTCCGCGCGACAGGGCGGCGGCGCAGATCTCGAGGTCGAGGGCATGGCTGTGGGTCATCACCACCAGCATCGCGTCGGCGGGCGCAGCGGCGACCGCGCGGGCCGGCGAAGCTTCGCGGATGGCGGTGACATTCTCCGGCACCAGCGTTGGGAATGCGTCGTCGCGGGGATCGATCCAGGTCACAGCGAATGGCAGCGGCGCCAGCGCCAGGACGAGCGCACGCCCGACATGGCCCGCGCCGAACAGCAGCACGGGCTGGCGCCGTTCGCCGAAGGTCTCCATGAGATCTGCCTCCGTGTGCTTCCCCAGGTGAGCGCCGGCTACGATCCGCCGCTCGGTCGGATCAGTGCCGCCGCCGAACCGGGTCGCTGCCGTGAAGCCACCAGAGACCTCGAGCAGGGCAAGACCACCAACCCGTTCGAGGTCGGTGGTGCCGAACCTCTCGATCGCTATCTCCGCGCGTCCCCCGCAGCATTGACCGAGATCGGGGCCGAGCGCGAAGCCCCGTCTGAGCGTGGTGCCGGCCACCCCGGCGACAAGCCTCTGCGCCGCCTCGATCGCCTGCCATTCGAGGGTACCGCCGCCGATCGAGCCTGATATCGAGCCGTCCGGCGCCACGACCATGTGGGCGCCCGCCTCACGGGGCGTCGAGCCGTGCGCCGCGACGACCGTCACCAGCGCCGCGCCGCCCTGCAGCCGGATCAGTCGTTCGATGGTCGTCCAGATGGCTGCCATCGCATTGCCTGCCAGACGGGTCAGGGCCAGGTGTCTTCGGTCAGCGCGACGATTGCCCTGAGGATCGCCTCGGGCGTCGCCGGCGCCTCCAGCGGCACCATCATATCGCGCGGCGCGAGGCTCGCCACCGCATCGAAGATCGCCGAATGCACCGAAGTCGCCAGCATCAGCGGCGGTTCGCCGACGG
>JAEYRQ010000409.1 GCA_023435545.1 Pseudomonadota bacterium
GTCTTCGGCGGGTGGCTGATTCTGGTCCTTGGGCATGGGTCCTTCAGATCCCGACTGTTGCGACGGGGTCGGCATATGGGTCCGGCACGCCGAGCTCCGCGAGGATGGCCGTCTCCAGCCGCTCCATCGCCTCGGCCTCGTCGTCCGATTCGTGATCATACCCCAGAAGATGGAGCAAGCCGTGAACGACAAGATGCATGAGGTGGTGATCAATCGGCTTGCCGTCGAGGGCGGCCTCGCGCTCAAGCGTCTCGCGCGCCACAACGATATCTCCCAGCGGCGCGCCTGAGGCGACTTCGCCGGACGGAAAGGACAAGACGTTGGTCGGCTTGTCCTTGCCGCGGAACCGCCGGTTGAGGTCACGCACCAGCGCATCGTCGGCGAGCGCCAGCGTCGCCATGCCGGCCGCCCCGGGGAGATGGCGGCCGAGCACGGGCACGATCCGGGCGACGAATGCTTCCACCGCGGCGACGTCCCAGTCGCTTGCTTCGGCAACGACCTCGACGGACAGCGGGTCGTCAGCCATCCCGCTGCCGCCCGGCGTCCTCCGCCGTCTCGTAGGCGCGGACGATGCGCTGGACCAGCGGGTGGCGAACGACGTCAGCCTCGCCGAAAGTGGTCTGGCCGATGCCCTCGACGCCGCTCAAAAGCTGCACGGCCTCGCTCAGGCCGGAGCGCTGGCCGGGTGGCAGGTCGACCTGGCTCGGGTCGCCGGTGATGATCATCTTCGAGCCTTCGCCGAGACGCGTGAGGAACATCTTCATCTGCATCGGCGTGCAGTTCTGCGCCTCGTCGAGGATGACGACAGCATGGGTCAGGGTGCGGCCGCGCATGAAGGCCAGCGGCGCGATCTCGATGGCGCCCGACTGCAGGCCCCGCTCCACCCGCTCGGCCGGCATCATGTCATAGAGTGCGTCGTAGAGCGGCCTGAGATAGGGGTCGACCTTCTCGCGCATGTCGCCGGGCAGGAAGCCGAGCCGCTCGCCGGCCTCCACCGCCGGCCGCGACAGGATCAGCCGGTCGATCTGACCGCGCTCCAGCAGCGAGGCGGCAAACGCGACCGCCAGATAGGTCTTGCCGGTACCCGCCGGCCCGACCGCGAAGACCAGGTCGTTCTCGGCGAGCTTCCTGAGATAGAGGTCCTGCCGCGGGGTGCGGGCGGTCACGGTGCGCTTGCGTGTCGAGACCTGGGCGAGCGCGGTTAGGCCCGGCAGGTTGTCCTGATGGTCCGGCACCGCGGTCGCCACCCGGATCGCGCCGTCGACGTCACCGAGATTGATCTGCTGGCCACGCACGAGACGGTGATAGAGGCTTTCCAGCACTTCCGCCGCACTGGCGCATGCGTCCTCGCTGCCGCGCAGGGTCACATGGTTGCCGCGCGCGCTCGCCTCGACGCCGAGGCGCTGCTCGATCAGGGCGAGGTTCTGGTCGTACTGACCATAGAGGTCGCTGGCGAGGCGGTTGTCCTCGAAGGTGAGGATGCGCTCGGCCGGACCGGCGCGGACCGGCCCGCGGCGGGCGGGGACCGGACGCCCGAGCCCGGTCTCGCTCAAGAGATCGCCTCCACGGCGCGATGGTCCATGTCCGTCTCGCTCCCGACGATGTCGCCGCTCAGGCTGTTGGGCCCGGCCGCGCGGATCATGACCTCGACGATCTCCCCGCGCCGGGCGGGGCCGGCCTCGACCACGACCGATTGCAGATAGGGCGAGCGGCCGATCATCTGGCCGGGCTTGCGCCCCGGCTTCTCGATCAGGACGCTCAGCCTGCGCCCGACCGTCGCCTCGTTGAAGTGCCGCTGACCCGCGTCGAGCTCGGCCTGGAGGATGCGCAGCCGCTCGGTTTTCACCGCCTCCGGGACCTGTTCCCCGAGACCCGCGGCCGGCGTGCCGGGGCGGGGGCTGTACTTGAAGGAATAGGCCTGGGCGTAGCCGATCCGGCGCACCAGATCCATGGTGTCCTCGAAGTCCCGGTCGCTCTCGCCTGGGAACCCGACGATGAAGTCGCCGGACAGGGCGATGTCGGGGCGCGCATCGCGCAGCCGGTCGATGATGGCGAAATAGTCGTCGCGGCGGTGCTTGCGGTTCATCAGCGCGAGGATCCGGTCGGAGCCCGACTGCACCGGCAGGTGCAGGTAGGGCTTCAGCGCGGGGATGTCGCGATGTGCCGCAATCAGTGCCTCGTCCATGTCGCGCGGGTGGCTGGTGGTGTAGCGGATGCGGTCGAGCCGCGGCATCTGCGCGAGCGCCTCGACGAGGCGGGCCAGCCCCCAGTCGGAACCGTCGACCGCGGAACCGCGATAGGCGTTGACGTTCTGGCCGAGCAGCGTGATCTCGCGCACGCCCGCAGCCACCAGCCGGCCGGCCTCCTCGAGGATCGCCGCTGGAGGCCTCGAGACCTCCGCACCGCGGGTGTAGGGGACCACGCAGAAGGTGCAGAACTTGTCGCAGCCCTCCTGGATGGTCAGGAAGGCGGTCGGGCCGGCGCCGCGCAGGCGCGCAGGCGCAGCGGCGGGCAGGTGGTCGAACTTGTCCTCGACCGGGAATTCGGTCTCCACCACGGCGCCAGACCGGCTGGCGCGCAACAGGTCCGGCAGGCGATGATAGCTCTGCGGCCCGACGACCAGATCGACGGCGGGCGCCCGGCGGACGATCTCCTCGCCCTCGGCCTGGGCGCCGCAGCCGGCGCCGCCGATCAGCATCTCCCTGCCGGCGCGGCGGCGGGCCTCCTTCAGCGCGCGGATGCGGCCGACCTCCGAATAGACCTTCTCGGCCGCCTTCTCGCGGATGTGGCAGGTGTTCAGGATGACGAGATCGGCGTCCTCCGGACGTTCGGCCGGCTCGTAGCCCTCGGCCGCGAGCGCGTCCGCCATGCGGCCGGAATCATAGACGTTCATCTGGCAACCGAACGTCTTGATGAAGTGCTTCTTGGTTGAAGCCGTCATTCCAGGGGGCTGGCCTGTCGAAACCAGGCGGGCGGCCGTGTCGCTCTCGCCTCGAGGGTCCACTCTGTCCGCGTCGGAACTATCGGACCCTCCTTAGCGTGTTTCGGCCGGCGCGGGAAGTATCTCGGAGAGCGAGCGTCCGGCGATCAGAATGGTGGCACGCTGGCGCACCGCGTGCTCGGCGGCACCGGCGACCTTCTTGCGGTCGGCGGCGGCGGCCAGCGAAATCGGCTCGGCGAAGGCAAGCGTCACGTCGATCGTGCCGGATTTCAGGAGCCGCCACAGATGCGGGGCCAGATCGACGTCGCCGTGCCAGGCGACCACCGGGCGGTGCTGGAAGCCCATCGGCAGGCCGCACAACCGGGTATAGACCAGCGCCACAGGTTGCACGTTGATCGTGGGATCGGTGCCGTCGCCTGCCTGTTCGTGCACCGCCCCGAGCAGCGCGCTGCGGAACGGCAGGACGCGATTGCCGTCGCTGGAGGTTCCCTCCGCGAACAAGACCATGACATCACCGGCCGCCAGCCGGTCGGCGATCTCGCGATTCACCTTGCCCGTATGGGTTCGGCGTTTGCGGTCGACGAAGACCGAGCGCTGCAGCTTCGCCAGCCAGCCGAACACGGGCCAGCCCGCAACCTCGCTCTTGGCAATGAAGGACAACGGCGCGATCGACCCCAGCACCGAGATGTCGAGCCAGGAGACGTGGTTGACGGCGAGCAGCAGCGGTCGGCGCTCGGCCATTGCGCCGTGCACAGTGACGCGCACGCCCAGAAGCGCGCAGACCAGCCTGTGATAGGCGACCGGCAGGCCGGTGGCATAGCGCGAGCGCACCGCCAGCAGCGCCAGCTGGAGAAGCATCAGCGGCGGCGTGACCAGCGTCAGAACCGCTATGATGAAAAATGCCCGCAGCGTGCCCATCGCGGCCTCAGCGGTCCTCGTCGGGAAGCGGCACGCCGTACAGCTCGAGCCTGTGGTCGACCAGCCGGTAGCCGAGCTTGCGGGCAATCAGCTCCTGCAGGCGCTCGATCTCCTCGTCGCGGAACTCGATCACCTTGCCGGTCTTAAGGTCGATCAGATGGTCGTGATGCTCGTCGGGGACCTGCTCGTAGCGGGAACGTCCGTCGCGGAAGTCGTGCCGCTCGATGATACCGGCGTCCTCGAACAGCTTGACGGTGCGGTAGACGGTGGAGATCGAGATCTTCGGATCGACGGCGGCTGCGCGCCGGTAGAGTTCCTCAACGTCGGGATGGTCGGCGGACGCCGCCAGCACGCGCGCGATGACGCGGCGCTGCTCGGTCATGCGCATGCCGCGCGAAAGGCACTGCTCCTCGATCAGGTTGGTCTCGTCCGCCATGACCCTCGCGATCCCACCGCCGGCCCCCATCCTAGCCATCACGTCGCCCCTCCTCCAGAGCGCCCCTCGTCCTGAGCGATCGTCCGGGCGAGGAGGAGAGCATCGACGCGCCCCTCGGGGCGCCCGTAGTAGCCCCGCCGCCGTCCGACCTCGGTGAAGCCGATGGATCGGTAGAGCGACAGCGCGGCGGCATTGTCAACCGCAACTTCCAGGAAGACTCGGTGCACACCTTGCCGAGCGGCGCTGTCGAGCGCCGCCGACACCAGCGCACGGCCGAGCCCGCAACGGCGCTCGTCGGGCGCGACGCAGACGGTCAGGATTTCCGCCTCATCGGCGACGCAGCGCAGCAGCAGCGCTCCTGCGAGCCGTTCGGGCTCGCCAGCGCCGATGCCGGCCCCGAGACCGACCACGGCGGGATCGGCCAGCAACCCGCGCCAGGCGGCCTCGCTCCAGGGCTCGAGCATCGCGGCGGCGTGCAGAAGAGCGGCTTCCAGCGCATCGTCGGCCCCGAGCGGCCGCAATCGGCCGGGCCCGTTCATGCCCGGGCGTGGGGGGCGGATATCTGCGGCCTGGCGTCGGGCGGTCGCAGATAGAGCGGCGAGGGCGGGTCGCCGGGCCTGCGGACGGCGGCCAGTCGGCCCAGGACGACGGGATCGGGCCAGCCGATCGAACCGTCCGCGCGGACGGTTCTCCCGATCCGCCCGGCCGCCTCCGCCAGCATGTCGGCTGCAGTGCCGACAGCGACGTCGACCCCGGTGGGAAGGCTCGCGGCCAGGTCTTCGACGGCCACGGCGCGGGCTTCGTCCAGCGGCGATCCGTCCGCCAAGAAGCACTGCGCGTAGACCTGCTCGCGCCGCGCATCCATCACCACGGCGACAGGCTGACTTGAACCGGTCGCGGCAAAATGGGTCGCGGCAATCGCCTCCAGCGTCGAGATGCCTATGGCCGGGCGGCCGGTCGCCAGCGCCATGCCCCGCACCGCCGCGACACCGACCCGCACCCCGGTGAAGGTGCCCGGCCCGACGGTGACCGCGAACCGGTTTATGGCCTCATAGCCGATGTCCGCCTCCGTCAGCACCTCGGCGACGAGAGGCATGAGCGCCTCGGCGTGGCCGCGCGGCATCGGCTCTATGCGCGAAACCGTCCGCTCCGGGGTCAGAACCGCGATGGAGCAGGCGGCGAGCGCCGTGTCGATGGCAAGGATGTTCATCGGCAGGACGGGCGATCGGCGAACGGGCGTAGCGACCGGAAGATATCCGCCCCGCTATCCGCCACTACCCTCAGATGGGTCGCACTTCCTGAACGTCGGGGACGAAATGCCTGAGCAGGTTCTCGATGCCGTGCTTTAGCGTGGCCGTCGAACTCGGGCAGCCCGAACAGGCGCCGCGCATGTGCAGGTAGACGATGCCGTCGCGGTATCCCTGGAAGATGATGTCGCCACCGTCAGACGCCACCGCCGGGCGCACGCGGGTCTCGATCAGTTCCTTGATGGTGGAGACGGTCTGCGAATCGGCTTCATCGAAGAATTCCTCGCTGCCGCCGGCCGCAGCCTCGTCGTGCAGGAGCGGCGCATCCGCCAGATAGTGCTCCATGATCGCGCCGAGGATCGCCGGCTTCAGGTGCTGCCACTCGCCCGCATCCTTGGTCACGGCGATGAAGTCGGCGCCGTAGAACACGCCCGCGACGCCTTCGATCTCGAACAATTGCTCGGCGAGCGGCGAGACCGCCGCCTCGTCGCGCGAACGGATGTCGAGCGTGTCACCGGGCAGGACCGCCTTGCCGGGAATGAACTTGAGGGTCGCCGGATTGGGTGTCGCCTCGGTCTGAATGAACATGGGTCTCGTCCCTAACGAACGTCGCCGCAAGCGCGGGCCGACATGAATGGCTTGTCATGCGGGAATATGGGGCGATGGTCCCCGCTTCCCAAGGGCCAGTTTAGAAGCATTCTACCAGATGGCGCGCGAAGGCAAGCCCGCGCCAGCTCAGCTGAGCGATTCGATCTCCTCGTCGGACAGCGATCCGGGGACGATCGTGATCGGGATCGGGTAGGTTCCTGCGGAACGCGAGACGATCGCCGAGACCAGCGGGCCGGGACCCTCCTTGCCGGCGCTGGCGGCCAGGACCAATATGACGATGTCCTCGTCCTCGTCGATCACCGAAAGAAGCACCTCGGCCCGGTTGCCTTCGCGAATTACCAGTTCCGGCTCGATTCCAGCCCATTTGCGCGCCTTTTCGGCGAATTCGCCGAGGACCCGGCGCGCCTCGTCCTGTGCCTCCGCACGCATGATCGTCTCGACGCCGAGCCAGTGCTGGTAGTCACCCGGCGCCATGACGAACAGCATCACCAGCGTGCCGCCAGTCTCGCGCACCCGGCGGCTGGCGAAATAGACGGCGCGGTCGCATTCCGGCGTATCGTCGATGATGACGAGGAACTTGCGCCGGTGGCCCGGCTCGCTGCTGCGGCGCTTGATCATGCGGCGCATGCTGCCACCGACGAGGGAGGGCGACAAGCGGCGTCGCGTCGCGGCCAGCAATATGATACCCTTGCGGCAGCTTCCTTCCGCAAGGAGTTGCGGCATGTGCGGACGGAGACCACGGCTGGCCCTCGGTGCTGTTTGCGCCGGTGTGGTCCTGGCACTGTCGATCGCAGCCTCCATGTCCACCGCTGGCGCCGTCGAAGCTGTGCGTATCGGCACCTTCGACAGCCCGACCTTCGTCACCGCCGCGCCGGGCTATCCGAAACTGCTCTACGTCGTCGAGCGTGCCGGCCGTATCCGTGTGCTGCGCAATGAGGCGAAACTGGCGCAGCCCTTCCTCGACATCTCCGACATCGTCCGCTCGGGCGGCGAGCAGGGCCTGCTGTCGATGGCGTTCGCGCCAGACTTCCGCCAGAGCCGGAAGTTCTACGTCGCCTTCACCAACGCGAACGGGGCGCTCGAGATCAATGAGTTCCGCTCCGTGCCGGACCGGCCGGCGCGGGCCCGCAAGGCGAGCCGGCGCGTGATCCTGCGCGTCCCCCATCCGGGCGCGACCAACCACAATGGCGGCCAGCTGCATTTCGGTCCGGACGGCCGGCTCTATATCTCGACCGGCGACGGCGGCAACCTGCAGC
>JAEYRQ010000455.1 GCA_023435545.1 Pseudomonadota bacterium
GGGCGGCGGCGTCTTCCCGCGCAGCCTGAAAAGTATCGCGCTGACGCCTCAGGTTCAGGTGATCCTCGGCGTTACAGACACGGAGATGGACCCAACCGCCCTCATCGGCGCGATCCTCAAAAGCCCCGCCGACCTCCTCTGGTTCGGCGGCATCGGCACCTATGTGCGCGCCTCCGGAGAGAGCGACGACCAGGTGGGGGACCGGACCAACGACGCCGTGCGCGTCGCCGCCCGCGACCTCAAGGCCAAGGTTGTCGGGGAGGGAGCCAACCTGGGCGTGACCCAGCGTGGCCGGATCGAGTTCGCGCTCGGCGGCGGCAGGATCAATACCGACGCGATCGACAACTCCGCCGGCGTCAACACCTCCGACGTCGAGGTCAACATCAAGATCGCGCTGGGTGCGGTGGTGCGCGCCGGCGATCTGGACCTGGCCGACCGCAACCGCCTGCTCTCGGACATGACCGACGAGGTGGCCGCGCTGGTGCTGCGCAACAACTATCTGCAGACGCTGGCGCTCTCGCTGGCCGAACGCCGCGGCCTCGACGAGATCGATTTCCAGCATCGACTGATGCGCGAACTGGAAAGTGATCGCGACCTGGATCGGGAGGTCGAGACGCTGCCGGACGATGCGGAGCTGCGCGCCCGCGCCGACCGCAAGCAGCCGCTGACCCGGCCGGAGCTGGCGGTGCTGCTGGCCTACGCCAAGATCGACCTCTATTCCCGGCTGCTCGCCAGCGACGTGCCGGACGATCCGTATCTCGGCCGCGAGTTGAAGCGCTACTTCCCCCAGCAGATGCGCGAACGCTATCCCGGCGCGATCGCCGGCCACCGGCTGCGGCGCGAGATCATCTCGACGATGCTCGCCAATTCGATGATCAACCGCTGCGGCCCCACCATGTTCGTTCGCCTCGCCGACGAGACCGGGGCCGACCTGCCGGCAATCGCGGCAGCGTTCGCGGCGGCGCGCAACGCATTCTCGCTGACCGAGCTGAACGGCGAGATCGACGCGCTGGACAACCGGGTTCCCGGCGCGTTGCAGCTCGACCTCTACGCCGCGCTGCAGGACATCCTGCTGCGTGCCACGTCGTGGTTCCTGCGCAATGTGGACCTGACGCAGGGGCTGGCCGATGTCATTGAGCACTACCGGAGCGGCACCGATCAGCTCTCGCGGTCGCTCGCATCGCTGGTCAGTCGCGAGGATGCCGAGGCGATCGAGGCTCGGGCGGCGGAGATGGCGGCGGCGGGTCTGCCCGAGGATCTGGCGCGCCGCGTCGCCTCCGCGCCCTGGATGACACGCGCGCCCGACATCATCCTGGTCGCCGACCGCACCGGGAAGAAGCTCCCGGCCGTGGCCGAGACGTTTTTCGCCTTCGCGTCCGAACTCGGCGTCCAGGACCTGCTGGAATCGACCCGCAACCTCGATCTCGCCGACTACTATGACCGGATGGCGCTCAACCGCACTCTCGGCCTGATCTCGCAGGCGCAGCGCCGGCTGGTCGCCGAGCTGCTGGCGACCGGCAAGTCCGGGCGGACGGCGCTGGAGGCCTGGCAGGCGCAGCGGGGCGAGGCGCTGTCGCGGATGCTGCCAGCGCTCGAGGACATCCGGCGCGGCGAGATGACCCTGTCGCGGCTGTCGGTCGCCGCCAGCCTGTTCAACGATCTGGCGGGGGAGTGAGACGGGCAGGAGACTTCGCAACCTGAGCACGAACTGAAACACGGCGGAGATACCGTCGAAAAACATGCTGCCTATACGGCGCGTCCGTCGGACCGACCGGTCCCCGAACCAAACGGAGAGCAGCATGAAACGTACCCTGCGAACCCTCGCCGTCGGCGTCACCTGCCTGACGGCGGCCATCGCCACGACCGCCGCCGAGGCCCAGACCTACACGGCCCAGTATTTCGCCGTCATCAACGCCAACGGCGCCACGGCGCGAAGCTCGGGTGTCGACAGCTCGACCCGACCCTCGACGGGCGTCTACCAGGTCGTGTTCAATCGCCCCGAACTGCGCAACTGCGCGGTCACCGCCTCCCTGCTGGGCACGGTGCCGGGCATGCTCTCGATGCAAGTGCCGGTGAACGGCAAGACCGCAACCATCCGGACCTTTACTAAGGCAGGTGCCGCCGCCAACCGGGCCTTCCAGATGACCGTTCTGTGCGGCCCGACGTCGCCCAACTGATTTCAGCAAGATCCATTTCATCGGAGCATTCACAATGTCCAGCAAGTTCATTGCCGGCCTTGCCATGGCCGCCTGCCTGCTCGTTGCGACCAGCAGCCTCGCCGGCGCCAGGCAGAGCACGTCGACGTCCGCAAAGGAGATCGCCGACGGCGGCCACGGTGCCGCTGTCCTGACGGCGGTCGTCGACTTCTCCGGAAACCTGCATCGCGGCGTCGGGGTCTCCTCGACGACGCGCCAGGTGACGGGGACCTATCTGGTCCGCTTCGAGCGGGAGGTCGGCGAGTGCGCCTTCACCGCCAATACGGGCAACACCGGGACCGGTACCCCCGACTTCGGCGTCGCGGTGGTGGCCACCATGACCGACGTCGACAACGGCGTGATGGTCAAGACGTTCAACAGCAATGGCGTCGCCACCAACCGGCCGTTTCACCTGACGGTCACCTGCTGGCGCTGACGTGGCGGACATCTGAACCGGCGCGAGGGCACTGAAGTCGACGCGCCGGGCTCGGCGCCGCGACCCTGGCCGCTGTGGTCACCGGCTCCGGCGACGTCACCCGTGGCATTGGCGCACTACTCTCCGCGCGATTGTCGCCTGGAACCTATGACGTCAGCTTCGAACGCGATGTCCGGGACTGCGCCCATGCCGTCACGGTCGCCTCGGCCAATGCTGGGG
>JAEYRQ010000475.1 GCA_023435545.1 Pseudomonadota bacterium
GTCGTAGTGCGCCTTGGCGCCGCCGGCCATGCCCTGCCGCCACCAGTTCTGGATGAGGCTCGGGATCGTCTTCGCGCCGTCCCGGTTGAAGCCGTAGAACGGGCCGCTCGGCAGATCGAGGAAGAACTGCGCGCGGTTCGTGAAGACCCCTTCACGGATGCCGTCGAAGACCTCGGGGGGAACGCCGTCGGGGTTGGCGTCGGAGCGGATCATAACCGGCGGGATCGCCGCGATCAGAACGGCCTTGGCCACACGGCCGCGTTCGGCGCGCGCCGCATAGCGGGTGACTTCGCCACCGCCGGTCGAATGGCCGACATGGACCGCGTCGCGCAGATCGAGCGCCCTGGCGATCTCAGCCACGTCCGCGGCATATGTATCCATGTCGTTGCCGGTGTCGGTCTGGTCCGATCGGCCGTGGCCGCGACGGTCATGCGCGATCACGCGATAGCCATGGGAGAGGAAAAAAAGCATCTGGCTGTCCCAGTCGTCGGCGCTGAGCGGCCAGCCATGGTGGAACATGATTGGCTGCGCATCTTTCGGCCCCCAGTCCTTGTAGAACAGCTTCGTGCCGTCGTTCATGGTGATGATGGTCATGGCATTCTTCCCTTCCGTTGAATTCAAGCGTTAGTCGGGTATTGCGGTGTGGACGCCGCGCGACCCTGTGCGCCGGGCGGCGTGACGGCCGGTTCGGCGTGCGTGCGGGAGGTCATAGCGGCCTCAACAGATGCCGCACGACTGGCGGCCGGTCGCCGACATGGAAGGCCTGGAGCAGCTGCTGGTCGATCTCGTCGGCATGGGTCACCCGAGCGTGCTGGCGCTGGTGCTCGACCCAACTCTCGACGACGAAGCTTTCGACGATCCGGCCAGGTTCCGCGACATCCTCCCAGACGTCCCAGCGGATGGCGCCGTCGCGCTGTCTCGAGGACCGGAATGCCCGCAGCGCCGCCACGAATTCGGAAAGCTGTGCGGGCTCGACCCGATACTCGATCTCGATGAGGACCGGCCCGCGGTCATCCGCCGGCTGCACGGATACCACCGGTTCGGCCCAATGGTTCGAGGGCGACAGATCGGTGGCGGAATCCTGCGGCAGGCGCCATCGGAAGGCCAGGATCAGCGCCGCCGCCTGCCCGACGGCCGCAAACACCAGCGCCGTTGAAACGCTGGTGCTGGCGGCGATCGAGCCCCACAGGATGCTTCCGCCCGTCATGGCTCCCTGAAACACGAGAATGTAGACCGCGAGCGCGCGCGCCTTCACCCATCCCGGCGAAGCCATCTGCGCCGCGACGTTGAGCGACGTCAGCATCCCGATCCAGGCCATACCGGCCGAAAACATCACCGCCCCGGCGATCCAGACATTGGTGGCAAGCGCGAGCGCCAGCGTCGACAGGGCGAAGAACAGCGTCGCCCCGACGGAGATCGTGTTGGCGGGAACCGTCCTGCGCAACCGCTTCAGCAGGATCGCGCCCAGAACCGCGCCGGCGCCCATGCAGCCGAGCAGTGCCCCGTAGCCGGCTGCGTCGAGCCCCAGCCCGCGCCGCGCGATGAGCGGCAGCATCGCCCAGAGTGCGCTTCCGAACAGGAAGAAGCCTACCGCCCGGACCAGCACGAGACGCATCGCGGGCGAATGGCGCGTGTATCGGTAGCCCGCCTTCAGCGCACCGAAGAAGTGCTCGGGCGGCAGGGTGTGAACGGTTCGAGGGCGCTTCCAGGTGTAGAGAACGGCCAGCACGGCCACGACCGAAAGTGCGTTCAACGCGAACACGGCAGGCGTCCCGGCAAGAGCGACGATGACCCCGCCGAGCGCCGGCCCGATCGCGCGCGAGATGTTGACGCCGAGACTGTTCAGCGCGATCGCGTCCGGCAGTGCCTGCTTGTCCACCAGTTCGGGCACGATCGCCTGGAACACCGGGGCGCTCAGGGCCGCGGCAATGCCGAGCACGAAGGTTCCCGCCAGCAGCACCTCGGGAGTGACGAGGCCGAGCAGGGTGAGGATCGCCAGCAGAGCGGCCGCGAGCAGGCCGAGCAGCTGCGCCGCCATCAGCATCCTGCGCCGGTCGACGATGTCGGCGAGCGCACCGGCCGGAAGCGCGAGCAGGAACATCGGCAGGGTCGTCGCCGCCTGCACCAGCGCGACGAGCAGCGGGCTCGGCGACAGCGAGGTCATCAGCCAGCCGGCGCCGACATCGTGCATCCACGTGCCGACATTGGAAACGACCGTCGCGATCCAGAGCGCCCGAAAGACCGGGAACCCGAGCGGTCCGGCTGCTTTCGCCTGCCGTTTCCCGCTCGTGGCGCTGTTCTGATTCGTCCTGGGCGGAAGGTTCATCGCGGTCAAGGTCACACCGCCCAGCAGCCACATCCGAGGGCGCCCCAGAAGCTGCGGGCGTCCGACGTCGGCACCCGTGCGCCGAGGGCAGCGGCGTGGTCGTGCCCGTGAACGGCGCAACCGTTGGTGCAACCGCAGTTCAGCGACAGCTTGGCGCGGGCTTCTTCTGTCTTGTGGTAGCCACCGAAGGCGGCGACCGGCGACCAGTCCGGCATCGGAGCGGGAAGACCCGGTGCGAGGCGTTCGTAGTCACCGTCTCCATGCACGGCCTTGCCGCCGAGAATGGTGAGAACCGATCGCAGGTGGACGATGTCGCTTTCCGGAACGGAGAAGTAGTCGTCGGACAGCACGGCAAGATCGGCGAGCTGCCCCGCTTTGATCTGGCCCTTCTTGCCTTCCTCGTTGGAAAACCAGGTATTCGCCTCGGTCCACAGGCGCAGTGCCGTCTCGCGGTCGAGACGATTGTGCTGCGGATAGAGTGCGAGGCCGCCTACGGTTCGCGACGTCACGAGCCACGAGAGCGAAACCCACGGATTGTAGCTGGCGACGCGGGTGGCGTCCGTGCCCGCTCCGAGCGGAACGCCTGCCTCCATGATCCGGCGGATCGGTGGCGAGCGCTCGGCGGCCTTCGCCCCGTAACGCCCCACGAAATACTCACCCTGGAACGCCATGCGGTGCTGCACGGCAATGCCGCCGCCAAGCGCGGCGATCCGGTCGATATTGCGGTCGCTGATCGTCTCGGCGTGGTCGAAGAACCAGTTGATCCCACGCAATGGAACGTCCCGGGCGACCTTCTCGAACACGTCGAGCGCGCGATCGATCGTCTCGTCGTAGGTGGCGTGCAGCCGCCAGGGCCAGCGGTTCTCCGCCAGCAGGCGGACCACCGGTTCGAGATCGGCTTCCATGCTCGGCGGCATGTCTGGACGCTCGACGCGGAAATCCTCGAAATCGGCCGCGGAGTAGACCAGCATCTCGCCGGCGCCGTTGTGGCGATAGGTGTCGTCACCCTGGCCAGGCGAGACCTGGTCCACCCAGGACGAGAAATCCGCAAGCTCCTCCCTGGGCTTCTGGGTGAAGAGGTTGTAGCTGATGCGGAGCGTCAGCTGGCCGTCGGCGTGCAGCTTCTCGATGGTCTCGTAGTCGTCGGGATAGTTCTGGAAACCGCCACCGGCGTCGATAACGCTCGTCACCCCGAGGCTGTTCAGCTCGCGCATGAATTGGCGGGACGAATTGATCTGGTACTCGGGATCCAGCTTCGGTCCCTTGGCCAGCGTCGAATAGAGGATCGTCGCATTGGGCTGCGCCAGCAGCAGCCCGGTTGGATTTCCGGCGCCATCCCGGACGATCTCGCCGCCGGGCGGATCGGGCGTGTCCTTCGTGTAGCCGACGACACGCAGCGCGGCCGCATTGAGCAATGCTCGATCGTAGAGGTGCAGGATGAAGACGGGCGTATCGGGCGCCACCGCGTTGATTTCTTCGAGGGTCGGCAGACGCTTTTCCGCGAACTGATGTTCGGTGAAACCGCCGACGACGCGCACCCATTGCGGCGCCGGCGTCCGGTCGACCTGAGCCTTGAGCATCGCCATCGCCTCGAAGAGGCTCGGCACCCCGTCCCACCGCAGCTCCATGTTGTAGTTCAGCCCGCCGCGGATGATGTGGGTGTGGCTGTCGATGAGCCCCGGAATGACGCGCCGTCCCTTCGCGTCGATGATCTGGGCGTTCGGCGCGGCAGCGCGAACCTCCGCCTCGTCGCCAACGGCGAGGAAGCGTCCGTTGCGGATGGCGATCGCGTCCGCGGCCGGGTTCTGCCGATCGAGGGTCGTCACTCTGGCATTGACGATGACCAGATCCTTGACAGGCGCTGTGCTCTCCTCGGCCTCCGACCCGGTTGATGTGAAGAGGGCAACCGCCGCCGCACCCACGATTGTCTGGCGTCGTGTGGTCTGGACCATGTCACTTTCCTTTCTACGTCTTGTCGACGCAAATGATCCGTCGCCGGCTGGCATCCGGGTGGCTTCGGTCAGTCATCGAACGTCGAATGCAGAGCGTGCGGCCGGTCCAACGAACGCGTCGGGCGGGCCTGGTTTGTGCCTTCGGTCAGGCCGCCGGTTCAGGCGCGACGACCCGCCCGTGTGCCGCGCGCTCGGGAGCCTTGTGGACCATGGTGTAGGCGTAATCGACGCCCATTCCGTAGGCCCCGGAATGTTCCTGCACGATGGCCATGACGGCGTCGTAGGTGTCGCGCCGCGCCCAGTCGCGCTGCCATTCGAGGAGGACCTGCTGCCAGGTCACCGGGACGACCCCGACCTGAACCATGCGGTCCATGCCGTAGTTGTGAGCCTCGACCGACGTGCCGCCTGACGCGTCGGCGACCATGTAGATCTCGTAGTCGGTGTCGGCGAGACAGGAGAGCGCAAAGGTTAGGTTGCACACCTCGGTCCAGAGGCCCGACACGACGATCTTCTTGCGCCCGTCGGCGGCATTGGTCGCCAAGGACTGGCGGACCTTCAGGTCATCCCAGGAGTTCATCGAGGTGCGCTCGAGGATGGGAGCCTCGGGAAACACCGTGAGCAATTCGGGAAAGGTCGGCCCCGAAAAGCTCTCGGTCTCCACCGTCGTGATCGTCGTCGGGATGTTGAAGGCCCTTGCGGCCTTGGCGAGGCCTACGACGTTGTTCTTCAGGGTCTGCCGATCGATGGACTGGACACCGAAGGCCATCTGCGGCTGCTGATCGATGAAGATGAGCTGACTGTTCTGAGGGGATAGGACTTCCAGTTTGCCGGACATCGGCTCTCTCCCTTGGGCAGTGGGAAACGGATAGATGCGCGCTAGGCCACATCGCCTTTCTTCGCTGCCTGGTCGGCGCCATGAAGAGCGAAGGATTTTTCGTGAAGGACGGCCTGGACGATGTTGGAGTGGCCCTTGAGCCACTGGACGCCCGCTTCTCCCGCAAGCATTCCCAACAGACCGAGCAAGGCGATAATTGGCGGGGCTGGCGAACGGACAGAGACAAGGCCGTAGATCACGCCAATAGACAGACCGACTAATAGCGAGACGAGATATGGTTGGAGCTGAGTCATATAATGGACTCCATAGTTATGCTCGGGAAGTGCGAGAAAGGCAGCATGTCTGCCCGATGTGGTCGTCTTAATTCGACCGGTTGTTGCGGATTTACTTGGCCGCCTCCTCGATCAGATCTGCGACGACCTGAGGATGCGAGACCATCACGACATGCGACGCACCCTCGACAACCACCGTGTTCCTGGAGTCGGCGCGGTCGGCCATGAACCCCAGCGCCTCGGCCGGGATGTTCTTGTCGCCGTCGCCATAGACGAAGTACGACGGCAGCGACTTCCAGGCCGGTTCGCCGGACTTTTCAGTCAGCGCGGCTTCGGTGATCGGCCGTTGGCCGGCTGCCATCAGAGCAGTTATTTCGGCTGGAACGTCGTGTGCGAACTGATCGTGGAACTTCGCCTGATCTATGTACAGATCGATCCTGCCGTCCGAGAGCTTGACGGGCGGCGCAAGTGCCTCGCCAAGCGTCCCTCCGGGGAACCTGCTGGCCAGTTCTGCCGCAGCTTCTCCGACATCCGGTGCAAAGGCCGCCACATAGACCAGAGATCTGATGTTTTCGCGCCCCTGCGCGGCGTTCGAGATGACCTGGCCACCATAGGAATGGCCGACGAGCACCACCGGCCCAGCGATGCTTGCGACGACGTCCGAGACTACACGCGCATCGTTTGAAACACTCCGCAACGGGTTCGCAACCGCGACTGTCGTGTATCCGCCTTTCTTGAGGCTGGCGACGACGCCATTCCAGCTCGAGGAGTCGGCGAACGCGCCGTGGACCAGGACGATCGTTGGCTTGGCCGGTTCGGCAAGTGCGATGCCTGACAGAAGTGCGGTTGCAACAGCAGCAATTGCAGCAAGCTTGGCCATGATGAATTCCCATCTCTGTCTCGGTTCGAGGGGGCAGGGGACAAAGACGCGCCGAATCGCTGCCATCCCGGGTCGAATTTCGAGCCGCCGCTTGCCTCCCGTGCGGACAGGAGAAGCAGCGTTTGCAAGGCTTCATTCTAGCGATCGCTTGAGTGTCGTGCGGCACCGAGGCTGCCGTCGAGGTGCCGATCTTGCTGGTTCTTCGTCCGAATCCGAGACGTGGGATACCAAGATGAGGGGAAATGCCGTTCTACCCGGCAAGCGGCGGATCCAGGCGCGCGAATCCCTCCTGCCGGCGGTAGGGGAAATAGGGATAGGGCGCGGTGACGGCGCTGGCGGCGTCCAGTGTGGCGACCTGATCGGGTGTCAGGCTCCAGCCGACGGCTCCGAGATTTTGGCGGAGTTGCTCCTCGTTGCGCGCACCGATGATGATCGACGAAACGGTGGCACGCTGCACGAGCCAGTTCAGCGCGATCTGCGGGACCGTCTTGCCGGTATCCTCCGCGACCGTCTCGAGCGCGTCGATGACGCGGAAGAGATGGTCGTCGTCGACCGGCGGGCCGAAGCTCGCGGTCTCGTGCAACCGGCTCCGCTCGGGAATTGGAGCACCGCGCCGGATCCTTCCCGTGAGCCTTCCCCACCCAAGCGGGCTCCAGACGAGCGCGCCGACCCCCTGATCATTCCCGCGCGGCATCAACTCCCATTCGTAGTCGCGGCCGACCAGCGAATAGTAGACCTGATTGGCGACGTATCGCGGCCAGCCATAGCGGTCTGCCACCGCCAGCGACTTCATCACCTGCCAGCCCGAAAAGTTGGACACCCCGACGTAGCGGACCTTGCCTGCCCGCACCAGCGTGTCGAGTGTCGACAGCACCTCCTCGATCGGGGTACCCGCATCGAAGGCGTGAAGCTGCAGGAGGTCGACATAGTCGGTCCGGAGCCGGCGCAGTGCATCCTCGACAGCGCGGATCAGCCGGGTACGGGAGGCTCCCGCGTCATTTGGGCCGTCGCCCATTGGCAGGCCCGTCTTGGTCGAAATCAGCACCGCGTCACGGCGACCCTTGATCGCTTCGCCCAGTATCTCCTCGGCGGCGCCGTCGGAATAGACGTCGGCGGTATCGAACAGGTTGACCCCTGCTTCAAGGCAGATGTCGACCAGGCGTTGGGCCTCGGTTGCGTCCGAGGTGCCCCAGTTGCCGAACAACGGGCCGGAGCCGCCGAAGGTGCCGGTGCCGAAGCTGAGGACTGGTACCTTGAGGCCGGAATTGCCGAGAGGTCGATAGTCCATGGGCATGCTCCTGAGCTGATTGGACCGTGGGGAAGGGTGGGGTGGAGATAGATCGACAGCAAAATGTGAACTAGAACGCGCCCAGGAATATTATCTGTGAGTTGAGTTCATAATGCGCCGGCACGAGGTCAACCGGTCGGGGGAGTTGGAGGTGTTCGTCCGGGCAGTCGAGTTCGGCGGGTTTTCACCTGCCGCGCGCGCTGCCGGCATGACGCCTTCGGCGGTGAGCAAGCTCATCGCCCGACTGGAAGGCCGGCTGGGCACAAGGCTGCTCAACCGTTCGACCCGTCAATTGCAGCTCACGCCGGAAGGCTGCGCCTTCTATGAACGTGCAACACGCATCCTTGCCGATCTGGATGACGCCGAGCGTGCGGCAGGCGCGGGCGTTCAGCCGGTGGGCCGCGTGACGATCAACACCAGCGCCTCCTATGGCAGCCACGTCCTGGCCCGGGTCCTGCCGGACTTCCTGTGCCGTCATCCGCGCGTAACGCTGGATATCGTGCACACCGATGCGGTCGTGGATCTTCTCGCCGAGCGTGCTGACGTCGCGATCCGCGCTGGTCCGTTGAAGAGTTCCAGCCTGGTCGCACGCAAGCTCGGGGAGACGGCACTGACGATCGTTGCCGCGCCGTCCTACCTCGGCCGATGCGGCGAGCCGCGCACCATCGCCGATCTCCAGACGCACAACCGCCTCGGATTTGGTTATCGCCGCGACCCCGAGGGTTGGCGTCTTCGGGAGAACGGAGAGATCGTCGTCATTCCCGCCACCGGGCGAGTCCAGGTGAGCGATGGCGAGGGCCTGCGGAATCTCGCATTGGCTGGCCTCGGCCTCGCCCGCCTGGCGGCCTTCACGGTACGCGAGGATATCGCCGCCGGGCGGCTGGTGCCGATCCTCGTCGATCTCGATCCCGGCGATACCGAGGCGTTCCACGCGGTCTTTGCCGGTCAGGGCGGTCCGCTGCCGTCGCGCGTCAGGGCTCTGCTCGATTTCCTGGCCGAACGTGGGCGCGTGGAAGGTTGAAGGGCCGCCCGTGGGACCGGGATCGCTCTGGATCGTGACAGCCGATCCTCGGGGACGGCGCTACGTCTTCGATGAGTGGGTCGGAAGCGTCACCGTCGGTGGCGATCGACCACGACCTGATCCGGCCGCGCAACGCCCAGCAGCGCCATGGCGGTGTCCATCTCGCGCAGGATCATGCGCAGCGCGGCCTCGGCGCCCTTTTCGCCGCCCGCGGCGAGCCCCCAGAGAGGCAGCCGGCCGAGCAGGACGGCCTGGGCACCCGAGGCGATGTATTTGAGCACGTCCGTCCCGCGCCGGACGCCGCTGTCGGCAAGTACCGTCAGGCGCCCGCGGACGGCCTTGGCGATCGCGGGCAGGACGTCCACCGGCGCCGGCAGGCAGTCCAGGTTGCGCGCGCCGTGCGAGGAGACCACCACCGCGTCCGCGCCGGCGTCGATGGCGCGTTCGGCTTCCTCCACCGACAGAATGCCCTTGACGATCAGCTTGCCCGGCCACGCGTCGCGCAGCTTGCGGACGTCACTCCAGTTGAGCGTGTGATCCAGGCGCACCGCGTCCTCGACGCTGGGCCTAGTTATCGATCCGCGGAACTCCGGCGGGTAGTGGCCGTAGGTCGGCATGCCCTCGGTGATCAGGTAGCGCATGAGGACGCGCGCCACTCAGCCGGGGTGCATCGCAAAGTCCGCCACGCTTCGCAGCGAGGGTGCGAACGGCATGGAAAAGCCGTTGTGCTGGTTGTACTCCCGGTTCGGTGAAACCGGGGTGTCGGCGGTGACGACGAGACATGTGCAGCCGCTGTGCCTGACACGTTCGAGCAGGCGCATCGTGCGCTCACGGTCACGCCAGACGTAGAGCTGGAACCAGAGTTCGGCCCCGGGCGCCCCGGCGCGGATGGTTTCGATCGGCGTTATGGACTGCGTGGAAACGCAGAACGGGATGCCGACGGCGGACGCGGCGCGGGCGAGCTTCGTCTCGCCGTCGAAGGCGACGAGCCCCGCGAGCGCTGTCGGCGCAACCGCGATCGGTGCGGCGGCCTGCACACCGAGGATCCTCGTTGCCAGATCTCTCGCGTCGTATCCGGCCAGGACGGACGGGCGGAGCATGACCCCATCAAGCGAGCTGCGGAGCCGCTTGAGCGCGACCTCGTCCTCGGTTCCGCGGTCGATATACTCGAACAGCCCGCGTGGCAGGATGCGCCGGGCAAGTTGACGAAAGTCCTCGGCGTTCAGCGGAGGCATCCGGCGATCAGGACGCGATGACCCAGATCACTTCCGCATCCTCGGGGCCCTCGGAAAGCCAGATGTGCGGCGTGCTGGCATCGTAGTAGAGGGAGTCGCCGGTGTTGAGGGTCAGAGGCTCGTAGATCTGGCTGTGCACGATCATCGTGCCCTTGACGACGGTGACGAATATCTCGGCGTCGCTGACCGGCCATGACCCGTAATCGGCAGCCGACCGCGCCGTCACGCGGCTGCGGATCGGCGTCATCTTCTTGTCGAGCAGGTCGGCGCACAGAAGCGTGTTCGCGCAGCTGTTCGACTGATACGGACGCCCGTCGCTGGCGCGCGTGACACTGCGGCGGCCGGCCAGGCTACGCGCCGGCTCCTTCTCGTTGAGCAGGTCGACGACATCCATCCCATAGCCCCGCGCCACGCGCTGCACAGTGGCGATCGTCGGGGACAGTTCGTTGCGTTCGATCTTGGACAGCGCCGAGGCGGAGACTCCGGTGTGGCGGCTCGCCTGCTGCAGCGTCCAGCCGCGCTGCTGACGCAGCTGCGACAGGCGGGCGCCGAGGTCGAGCTCCGGCTGGGCCGCAATATCAGGCAGGTCGGCTGCAAGCTCGGGCGGTATGATGCTCATTGCTGTCTTCGTCCTTCCGCCAGAGGCGAGCTCGGAGCGCCTTATACAACGCGCGGGCGCGACACGGAAGTGAGGATAGGGTCATTCATCCATTATAGGATACATATTCCATGATACGACTTGACAGATCGGCGGTCTGTCATATGGTGGATACAAACACGGGCGAGCCAACGCCCCGCGGGAACAACACGCATTCGAGAACCGAGGGTGAGCTGTCATGCCGCGCGGGCACGTTCCGCGGGAAGGTTCACTGCGGCCATCCAAACCCAAACCGGGAGATTGTCAGATGAACACCACCCTGCGGAAGCTGCGCGCGCTGCCGGTCGCCGTCGCGCTCGGCGCGGCCGTGCTGGCGGCGCCTGTCGCCGAGGCACAGACCGTCGTGCGCTTCGGCCATGTCGACGGCGAGGGCGATCTGCTCGCCAATCCTTACTGGGCCTTCACGGAGGTCTTCGGCTCCATCGTCAAGACCCAGACGCAGGGGCGCTACGAAATCCAGGTCTTCCCCAGCGGCCAGCTCGGTGACCTCGAATCCCTCCTCGACCAGAATGTGAAGGGTTCGCTGCAGATCGTCGGCGGGCTGAATGCCGGCCATGTCGGCGCCTACGCGCCCGCCGCGCAGGTGCTGGAGATGCCCTATACCTTCCCGACCACCGAGGTCGCGCGCAAGGTTCTCGAGGGCGAGTTCGGCCAGAAGCTTTCTGACACGATCGCCGAGCAGGGCGGGGTGCGCATCCTTTCCTACCTGCCGTCGGCGTTTCGCAATTTCTCCAATTCGGTCCGCCAGATCCGCACGCCGGACGACATGGTCGGGCTCAAGATCCGCACCCAGCAGGTTCCGATCCACGTGAAGATGGTCGAGGCGCTCGGCGCTTCACCCACCCCGATCGCCTGGGCCGAGCTCTACAGCGCGCTGCAGACCGGCGTCGTCGACGGCCAGGAGAACGCACCCTACACGATGCTGCTCGCCAACCTGCAGCAGGTGCAGAAGTTCTACACCCTCGATCATCACCTGATAAACATGCCGCTCATCACCATCAACGAGGACTTCTACCAGGGCCTCTCGGATGAGGACAAAGCGATCTTCGAGTACGCGGCACGCGAGGCGACGTTTGCCATGCTCGGCATCATCACGGCGAAGGAGTCGCAGGATCTCAAGGTGATCTCGGAGGCGGGCGTGGAAATCTACCAGCCCACTCCCGAAGAGTTCCAGTTGTTCGTCGACAAGGTGCAGCAGCCGATCGCCGAGATCCTCTCGGCCCAGGTCGGTCAGGAACTGATCGACGAGTTGCAGGCAGCCGTCAAAGCGGCGCAGGACTAGGCGGCACCCAGGCCCGCGGCGAAAGCCGCGGGCACTCTCGCCGCGCGCGGAGACCGCCATGCTCAGGACCCTCGACATGCTCGCCGAAACCCTCGGCTTCCTGGCGTCGGTCGTCGCTCGGCTGATATTGCTCTTCGTCGCGGCCGTCCTGTTTCTCCAGGTGGTGCTGCGCTACGGGTTCGGGTTTTCGCTGCCCTGGCCGGAGGAGGCGGCGCGCTACCTGATGATCTGGGTGGTGATGCTGGCCGGTTCGCTGCTGGTCAAGGACGACCAGCTCGTCCGCGTCGACTTCTTCGACCACTACTGGCCGACCCGGGCGATCGCCTACCGCAACGCGGTGTTCCGCGTCATGCTCGCCGTGCTGCTCGGCGTCATGGTCTGGAAGGGCTACGAGAACGCCGCCTTCGGCGCGCGGCGCACCTCCGCCACGCTCGGCATCAGCTTCTACTGGATCTACCTCTCCATCCCGGTCGGCGCCGGCCTGATGATGTTCCACATGCTGGTGCACGCCCTGCGTGATCTCCTCGGTCACGCGCGGAACGCGCGGCCCTCCATCCTCAACGCCGAAATCTAGGGCCGGGATCTAGGGAACGCCGATGGATCAACCGCTCCTCATCGTTATCGGCCTGCTGCTCCTGCTGATGATCCTGGGGAGCCCGGTGATCTTCGCCATCGGCTTCGCCGGAATGGCCTATTTCTTCGTGAAGCCGGGCATGACCGACATGCTCGATGTCTTCGCGCACAAGTTCTTCACCGGGATGGACGTGTTCATCTGGCTGTCGATCCCGCTGTTCATCATCGCCGGCGAGATCATGACCGCCATCGGCATGACCGACAGGCTGGTCAACCTGTCGCGGCTGCTTGTCGGCCGGCTTCGCGGCGGGCTCGCCTATGTCAACGTGGTCGGCTCGATGATGTTCGCGGGCGTTTCCGGCTCGGCGCTGGCGGACATCTCGGCGCTTGGCCCGGTCGAGATCAAGATGATGGAGAAGGACGGCTACCGGAAGGACTTCTCCGCCGCGCTCACCGTCTCCTCGGCGATCCAGGGACCGATCATCCCCCCCTCGATCCCGCTCATCGTCTTCGCGGCGCTCACCAATACCTCCGTAGCGGCGCTCTTCCTTGCAGGCGCCGTGCCGGGTCTGATGCTGGGCCTGGCCCAGATGGCCGTCGTCTATTACCTCGCGAGCCGCAAGGGATTCCCCCGGAACCCGATCACGGATCTGACCTTCGCGGTGGCCGCCGGCATCGTCTTCAACGCCTTCTGGGCGATCATCATGCCGGCGATCATCATCGGCGGCATCGTATCGGGCATTTTCACGGCCACGGAAGCCGCTGCGGTCGCCGTCGCCTACGCCCTGTTGATCGGCACGCTGGCGTACCGCAACCTGTCTCTGAAGGCCTTCTGGGGCATTCTCGACCGTGCCGCGCGGACTTCGGCGTCCGTCTACCTGATCGTCGGCTTCGCCACCATCATCAGCTGGATCCTGGCCAACGAGCGCCTTCCGACCGAACTCAATACGCTGGTCAGGGAGATGCAGCTCGAACCATGGATGCTGCTGCTGGCGCTCAACGTCTTCTTCCTGATCAACGGCCTTTGGATCGGCGACTCGGTGCAGCTGCTGCTGTTCGCGCCGCTGTTTACGCCCATCCTTGCCGCGATGGGCGTCGATCCG
>JAEYRQ010000515.1 GCA_023435545.1 Pseudomonadota bacterium
CCTCTCTCCCCCCGTGTGGGGGAGAGATGGAGAGGGGGGAACGCGGGACGCGGGGTCGATCCCCGCGGTCTGCGTATCATCGGCAGGTGCAGGAGATGAAGCGAGGCGCTCACGGCTTCTCCTCGGCGACGACCTTCCGCGACATCAGTTCGTCGATGCGGGTCTCGTCGTAGCCGATCTCCTGAAGGATGCGGCGGGTGTCCTCGCCGGTGACGGGCGCGCCGCGATAGATCTCGGGCGGCGTCTTCGACATGCGGAACGGGAAGCCGGGCGTCTTCACCGTCCCTTCGGTCGGGTGGTCATACTCGACGAAGGTGCCGTTGTGGCGGATCTGCGGATCGTCGACGAGGTCGGCATAGCCGTAGACGGGACCGGCCCAGATGTCGGCTTCGGCGAAGAGCTTCAGCCATTCGGCGCTGGTGCGACCCTTCAGCTTCTCGCGGGTCTTCGCGAAGATCTCGTCGCGCTTCGCCCAGCCGTCGGTCTCCTCGTTCATCGTCAGGAAGGATGGCTCGCCGATCACCTCTCCGAGCCTCTTCAGCGGCGGGAAGGCAACGATGATGAAGCCGTCGCTGGTGGCGAAGGCGCCGTAGGGCGCGCGGATGTAGACGTGGGCATGCGGCTCTGCGGAGCGGGTCTGGGGTTTGCCGGCCACCGTGAACACCGAAAGCTCCTGCATCTGCAGCGTGGTGATGGCATCGAGCATGTTCACCTCGACGCGCTGGCCCTCGCCGGTGCGCTCGCGGTGCAGGAGCGCGGCGAGCGCCGCCTCGAAGGCAGTGTAGGCGGTGATCGCATCGACGAGGTACTGGCCGGCCGGCGTCGGCGGCTCGCCCTCGCGGCCGGCAGATAGCATCGCCCCGCTCATCCCCTGCAGGACGAGATCCTGGCCCGGCCGGTCGCGGTAGGGCCCGTCCTCGCCGTAACCCGACATCGAGACGTAGACGAGGCGCGGATTGATCGCCGACAGCGTCGCGTAGTCGACGCCGAGCCGCTCGGCGACGCCGGGGCGGTAGTTCTGCAGGAAGACGTCGGCGGTCTTCACGAGGTCGAGCAGCACCTGCTTGCCCTCGGGGCTCTTCAGGTCGACCGCGAGGCTGCGCTTGTTGCGGTTCAGCGACAGGAACGAGACGTTGATCCGGTTGCCGCGCGCGCCGCCGGCGGCAGTGTGGCGCTGCCACTCGCCGGTGACCGGCTCGACCTTGATGACGTCGGCCCCCAGATCGCCCATGCGCTGCGCCGCGAACGGCCCGGCCATGGCGATCGAGCAGTCCAGAACGCGGTAGCCCGATAGAACGCCCATTTCGTTCATCCTTGAAACGTGACAAGGGGCGAAGCGCCCCAATTGCCTGACCGCTCTGCCCTCACTGGCATCGTCATCCCGGCCAAGCGAAGCGCGAGCCGGGATCGGAGCGCATCCACTGCGCCGGAGTGCCCTCCCGATCCCGGATCGGCCACCGACATCGGATGTTTCCGATGTCGGCGCTGATGAGAAGCGAAGTCGGGAACACCCCACTTCGCGGCGGCCGTCCGGGATGACGGCGCGGCTGGATCACATCATCACCCAGCCCCCGTCGACGTTGATGGTCTGGCCGGTGATGAAGGCCGCATAGTCGGAGGCGAGGAACATCATAGTCCCCGCGATGTCGCGCGGACTGCCGCGGCGCTTCAGCGACTGATGGTCGAGCACGAAGCGGGCGTAGCCTTCCGGGTCGGGGTGAATCTTCTCCGCATCCGTCGGGAAGGCGCCGGGGGCAATGGCATTCACCGTAATGCCGTACTGGCCCAGTTCGCGCGCCCAGGCGCGGGTGAGCCCCACCAGCGCACCCTTGGACGCGACATAGGGGAACAGCTTGTCCCACCCGCCGTAGAAGGTGATCGAGGCGACGTTGACGATCCGCCCCCACCCGCGTTCGCGCATCCCCGGCGCCAGCGACCGCATGCCCTGCACATGGGCAGCGACATTCCCCGCCTGGACCGCCCGGTAGTCCTCGACGGTGTACTGATCGAACGGCTTGGCCGGATAGATCGCGGCGTTGTTGATCAGGATGTCGACCGAGCCGTGGGCGGTGACGATGCGGTCGAGTTCGCTGCGCAGACGCGCGATGTCGGCCAGGTCGACATGCTCGTAGAGCACCTCGCCCGACACGCCGATGGCCCGCGACAGGAGATCCGCGCCGCGGTCGTCGCGGATGTCGACGGCGATCACCCTGGCGCCGGCATCGGCGAAGGCGAGCGCGATATCGACGCCCAGCCCGCCGGCGCCGCCGGTCAGAAGCACTGTCCTGCCCGTGAAATCCATGCTCGCCTCCCGGACCGCCGGATCGTCGGTCGCCGCGTTGATGTTCATCGGCCGATCGCCTCCCAGTCGCCGGTCGGAGCCGGATAGTCCTCGTCCGGCTGCTCGGCGAGGGCGCGAATGCGTGCCTCCGCCGCGGCGATCTCGCCTGAGCCGTCGAGGACGGCGAAGCGGGTCGTGTAGCGCCGCTCCTCACCGTGCGAGAGCCGGATCAGTTCGCCGCGCTCTTTGGCGAACGGCTTGCCGAGGACATGGTTCGTCGAGGGCTCGATGCCGAGCGCGTACTGGCCCTCCTGCAGGTTCTGCCACTCGAAATGGGCGGGGAACTCGGCCTTGTTCGTCTCCACGAGAAATCCGAGGCCCCGGCCGCTATCGAAGCCGTCGTTGACGAGCGCGACCGGCACCTTACCGGCGGCATCGGCGACCATCTCGTGCTCCCAGACCTGCTCGTGGAAGTTCGTCTGCGGCGCCGGCAGCGTGCGGTAGCCGACGCCCTGCCTGCGGTAGTCGTCGCCCGCGTGCGCGGCCCAGACGGTCTGGCGGACCGGGGCGAGATAGCGGCTGCCCTCGGCCAGCACCGGATGGCCGACATTGATGTGGTAGAGGAACATATGCGGCGTGTCGTAGAAGCCGTGGTTGACCACCCGGTCCTTCAGCACGAACTCGTTCGCCCCGACTTTCGCCTCGATGCGGCGGATCAGGTGCAGGTCCTCGCCGAAGACGGTGGACTGCTGGACGAGGCCCTCGCACCACAGCGTGCACTCGTCGCCGTCCCATGCCTCACCGTAGCCGGTGAGGCGGGCGGGGATCATGCCGATCCTGCCGTGCAGGGAACTGTCGACGGACTTGCGCGGGCCGTAGACGTAGTGGCCGGCGGGATCTGAATCCATGAACAGGGTGTGGTCGAGGCCGCAGGTCACCATCAGCCCGGAGAACGAGCGCAGCCAGCCGAGCCCGCCCTCGCCCTCGTATTCGTGCAGGCCGGGATGCCGGAAGCCCGCCGGCGAGTGCCAGCCGATCGCCGCGCCCCGATACTCGCAGTCGGCGACGTCGAGCGCCCGGTCGACCAGCACCGTGAACCGGAAGCCGGTGCCGGTGCGGAACTCAAGCATGCGGATGCCGCGCTCCACGCCGTCGCCCAGCGTCATCAGCCGGACGCCCGCGAATTGGGACAGCATCCCTGCGTGGCGGGCGACGTCGCGCCGCGACATCGCCCGCCCGTAAAGCTTCACCATGTCGACGTCTCCAGTACTCGTTACCTGGCGTTGTCCGCCTCGCCGCTGCTCACCGGCTCCATCGCGACCGGCGGCACCGTGCACCCTCCCCTGCAGGGGGAGGGTCGGGCCGCCGAAGGCGGACCGGGGTGGGGACCGCCTGCAGTCGCCGCAAGGACCCCCTGCAGGGGGAGGTGGGGTGCCGCGACTGCACTTGCGGTCGGACCGGCCCTCAAAGCCCGTTGGCCCTCAGCTTCCCGTCGAGGAACGTCTTCGCGCGCGGCACGTCGGCTTCGTCGAGATGCTCGATGATCATCGGGATGTTCGGGTGCTTCTCGGCGAGGCGCTTCAGGTAGAGGTCGTAGTTGAGCGAGCCGAGGCCCGGCGCCGGAAGCTCGATCTCGCCGACGCCGCGGAAGGTGTGCGACTCCAGCGCGTCGTCGTCGCCGATGTCCGCGTGCTTCTCCGACTTGTCGTCGCCCGAGCGCTTCACGTCCTTGGCATGGCCGATCTTGATCTTGTCCGACAGCGTGTCGAAGACCTGGTTCAGGATCTTGTCCATGTCGTCGATGTTATGGGTCTCGAAGTAGTTGGTCGGATCCATCAGCAGCCAGAGGCCCGGATGGTCGACCTGCGCGAACATCCTGACCGTCTCCTCGACCGAGCCGACGACGTTGTTGACGTACGTCTCGAGCAGGAACACCGCGCCGTGGTCGTAGGCGTGCTGGGCGAGGTCGGCGATGACCTTGCGGCACTCCTCGAAGCCTTCCTCGGTCTTGTTCTTCGGGTGGTGGACCCAGTCGCTCTCGGTGTTGAACGTCCCCGTCTCGGAGATAACGTAGGGCGTGCCGAGCAGCCGCGCGTGGCGGATGATCTCCTTCAGGTAGCCGACCCGCTTCTCCCGCTCCGCCTTGTCCGGGTGGATGATGTTGGTGTAGCCGGAGATGCAGCAGATCGGCAGGTCATGGTCGCGGAAGGTCTCGCGGATCTTCACGCACTTGTCCCTGGTGATCTGCCCCGCCGACACGTCGACATCCTTGAAGTGCATGTCGAGCTGGACGGTGTTGAAGCCGAGCGAACGGATCTTCTTCGCGGTCTCCTCGAGGCCGTAGGGGAAGTATCCGGTGAAAATGCCCACCTGCATCATGGCGTCAGGTCTCCCTTGTTACGTGTTGGTGTGTTCGGTTTGACTGGTTCTGTTCAGACCGCGATCTCGGAGAGCTTCACCGGCCGGTTCTCGGCCATGGAGCGATAGCCGGCCTCGATCAGCGCGACGGTCTTCACGTTGTCGGCCACGGTCAGCGCCGGCGGCGTGCCGGTCTTCACGGCGTGCTGGAGCTGTTCCATCACGCCGATGAAGGCGTGGGGGAACCACATGGTCTCCCAGGCGGGCGTCACCCATTCGCCGCCGGTCGTCCTGGTCGAGGCATAGGACAGCGTCGAGGCGGCGCCGGTCGGCCAGCCGATCGTGCCCTTCGCCACCCCCTCGGTGCCCTCGACGCGCCAGCCGATGTGCTGGTCGGCGCGGTAACCTTCCTGGCGCGGGCCGGACCAGACGTCCTCGAGCGACAGCGCCAGCAGGCCGGAGGGGAACTTCAGCGTCGAGACGGTGATGCCGTCGGAATGCTCGAACCTCGTCCGCGGATCCTTCCGTGTCGTCGTGAAGATCTCCTCCGGATCACCGAACAGGAAGCGCAGCACGTCGAGGTGGTGGACGCTCATATTGGCGAGCGTCAGCCGGTCATAGCCTTCGAGGAAGGTCTGCCAGTGCGGGATCGCATGCATATCGATCTGCGCGAAGACCAGCGTGCCGAGATCGCCGCGTTCGAGGATCTCCTTCAGGACGCGCATCGACTGGTCGTAGCGCATGTTCTGGTTGACGGAGAGCACCTTGCCGGCAGCCTTGGCCTCGTCGCGGAGCGCGATCGCCTCGGCGAGCGTTAACGACAAGGGCTTCTGGGCGAGGATGCCCTTGATGTGCGGCTGTTTCAGCGCATGTCGGATCAGGTCCGGCTGCTGGTCGGGCGGGAAGGCGATGTCGAGGATCTCGACCTTGGGGTCCTCGATCAGTGCCTGCGGCGTGTCGTGGACCCTGGTGATGCCCCAGCGCTCGGCCACTTTCGCGGCATTCGCCCTGGTGCGCGAGGCGATGGCGGCGACCGGGAAGCCGGCCTCCCGGTAGGCGGCCAGATGGCACTCGGCCATGATCATGCCGGCGCCGATGCAGCCGATCGCGAGATCGCGGGTGCGCACCTCGGGGTCCGGATGAAAGCCCATACAGTCGGCCATGTCGTGGTTACTCCCTAGGCTCGTTCTTCGCGTTCACGCTCTAGCGTCATCCCGCCGCCTCCCGGAACAGCGCGGCGCCGGTGTCGCGGGCGAAGAGGTGGACGCGGTCGGGGCTGATGGTGAGGCCGACCGGCTCCTTCGGCTTCAGCCGCGGCTGGCCGCGGACCATGGCACGCAGCACCTGGCCGGAGAGTTCGACGTCGACGACGGTGAATCCGCCGAGCGGCTCGACCTCGTAGACGGCGGCCTTCGCCGCACCGTCCGCATCGGGCGCCGAGATCTCCACGTCCTCGGGGCGGACGCCCAGTTCCACCGGCGCGGCATGCTCGCCCGGACCGTGCCGCAACGGCAGCGACAGCCTGCCGTCCTCGCTGACGAAGCGGCCTTCGCGCAGCCGGCCCGGCAGCAGGTTGATCGGCGGCGAGCCGACGAGGCGCGCAACGTAGCGGCTCGCCGGCCGGTCGTAGATGGCCTCCGGCGTGTCGATCTGCCGGAGACTGCCCTCTTCCACGATCGCCATGCGGTCGGCGACCGACATCGCCTCCTCCTGGTCGTGGGTGACGTAGATCAGGGTCTGGCCGAGTTCGCGCTGGATGCGCTTCAGTTCCACCCGCGTCTCCTCGCGCAGGCGCGCGTCGAGGGCGGAAATGGGGTCATCCATCAGGTAGGCCGCCGGCTCGCGCACCAGCGCGCGGGCGATGGCGACGCGCTGGCGCTCGCCGCCCGACAGCTGGGCGGGCATCTTGTGGAGGATGTGGCCGATGTGGAGTTTGGCCGCGACCGCGTCGACCTTCGCGGCGATCTGAGCCTCGGCGACCTTACGCTCGACGAGGGGGAAGCGGATATTGTCGGCCGCGCTCATGTGCGGGAACAGCGCCAGGTTCTGGAACACCATGGCGATGTTGCGCTGCGCCGGCCCCTCGCCGAGCACCGAGCGTCCGTCGATCAGGATGTCGCCTGAATCCGGCGTCTCCAGACCCAGCAGCAGCCTGAGGATGGTCGACTTGCCGCTGGTCGGCGGACCGAAGATGCAGAAGAACTCGTTGTCGGCGACCTCGAAGGAGACATCATCGACAGCAACCGTGTCGCCGAAGCGCTTGGTGACGTTGACGAAGGCGATGCGTGCCATGTGCCCTACTCCACCGCCAGCGCCACGCCGGACGCCCGGTCGAACAGCCGCACGCGCTCCGGGCTCGGGCGGACGCCGACCCGCTCGCCGATCGAGACCGGATAGCCGTTGCCTTCCACCGCCTTCAGCTGCTGGTCGCCGGCGGCCAGATGCAGGATGGTGCGCGGGCCGATGCGCTCGACGAAGACGACCTCCATCGCCAGCGCCCCGGAGGCGTCGCAGGGAACGATGGCGACGTCCTCCGGCCGAATGCCGAACAGCACTTCGGGCGAGGCCGCCGATACGTGTGGCGCGGCAACGGTTCCCACGACGCCGAGATCGACCCTCAGCGAACCACCCTCCTCCATCAGCCGGCCCGGTAGCAGGTTCATGCTGGGGGAGCCGAGGAAGCGGGCGACGAAGGTGTTGACCGGGTTGTTGTAGACCTCGATCGGCGAGCCGACCTGCTGGAGCACGCCCTGGTCCATGACGGCGATGCGGTCGGCCATGGTCATCGCCTCGAGCTGGTCGTGGGTGACGTAGACCATGGTCTGGCCGAACTCGCGCTGGAGATGCTTCAGTTCGGTGCGCATCACCGCGCGGAAGGCGGCATCGACGTTGGACAGCGGTTCGTCGAGCAGGAAGATCTGCGGGTTGACCGCCGCCGAGCGGCCGATCGCCAGACGCTGCAGGATGTTGACAGAGAGGCCGGCCGACTTCTGCTTCAGGAACTGCGTGAGGCCCAGAAGCTCGGCGACCTCACTCACCCGCGCGTCGATCTGAGGCTGCGGCAGCCGGCGGACCTTCAGCCCGTAGGCGAGATTGTCGAATACCGACATGTGGGTGAAGATCGCGTAGTTCTGGAAGACGAAGCCGACGCCGCGCTCGCCCATCGGGACGCCCGCCATGTCGCGGTCGTCGAAGCGGACGCTGCCCTCGCTCGGGATCTCCATGCCGGCGATGATGTTCATCGTCGTCGACTTGCCGCAGCCGGACGGGCCCAGGAGCGCGACGAATTCCTTGTCGCCGATCGTCAGGCCGAGCGACTTCAGCGCCGTGAAGGTGCCGAACTGCTTGGTGAGGCCAGTGAGCGTGATCGAGGCCATGGCTCACCTCCGCTCCATCAGCTTCAGGCCGAAGGCGGTGATCACGCTGAGCGAGACGAGAATGATCAGGGCGATGGTCGCCACGTAGGACCATTCGAGGTTCTGCAGCGTCACCTTGTAGATGTAGACGGAGATGGTCTCGGTCGCGACGCCCGGCCCGCCGCCGGTCATGATGTAGAGGTTGTCGAAGATCTTGAAGATCTCGACCGTGCGGATCACCAGCGCGATGACGATCACGGTCCTGATCCGCGGCAGCATGATGGTGGTGAAGCGCTGCCACCAGGAGGCGCCGAGCAGGGTCGCCGCCTTGAGCTGGTCCTCCGGCACACCGATCAGGCCGGCGAGCAGAATCAGGAACATCAGCGGCGTCCACTGCCAGATGTCGGCGATCATCACCGCGATCAGCGCCAGCGTCGGATCGGACAGCCAGGCGGTGGTGACGCGGGTTCCGGTGAGGCCCGACAGGATATCGTTGATCGGGCCGCCCGACTGGAACAGCATGAAGAACATGTAGCCGGCGACCGCGGGCACCACCATCATCGGGATCAGCAGGATCGAGTAGAACAGCCTTTTCCCGCGGAACTCGTCGACGAACAGGATCGCGAGCCCCAATCCCAGCAGGAACTGGGCGGGCACGCAGACGAGGATCACCAGCAGCGTGCGCCACAGCGCCGACCAGAACCGGGTGTCCGACATCACGTCGACGTAGTTGGCGAAGCCGTTCCACGAGCGCCAGGCGTCGACCCAGCTCTGGCCGTAGAGGGGCGACCAATCGGTCATCGAGATGTAGAGCTGCATCAGCAGCGGGAACACCACGATGAAGACGAGCAGGATCTGCGTCGGCAGCGACATCCAGATCCCGAGCCGCCTGCCCTCCGCCTCGAGCGGCGATTCCGGCGGGGCCTCCATATCCCGATCGCTCCGAAGCGCCGGTTCGTTCATGGAGATCTCCATGGTCATTGCTTCAGCGCCCCGAAGGTCAGGCCGCGGACGAGATAGCGTTGGATGGCGATGCCAAGGATGACCGGCGGCAGCGCCGCGATCAGCCCCAGCGCAGCCTTGGCGCCGTAAAGCTGGCCGGTCATCGAGGAGGACAGGCTCGCCATGTAGACGGGGATCGTCACCCAGTCCTTGGTGGTGAGCAGCAGCGCGATCAGGTAGTCGGACCAGTTGAGGATGAAGACGAACAGGGCCGAGCTCGCAAACGGCGCCAGCATCATCGGGAAGGTGATCTTCAGGAACACCCGGAGCCTGGAACAGCCCTCGACCAGCGCCGCCTCCTCGATCTCGCGCGGCATCTCGTCGAAGAAGGTCTTCATCAGCCAGAACGAGAACGGCAGCGTGACGATGCCGTAGATCAGCGCCAGCCCCCACCAGGTGTCCGTGAGGTTGAGGAAGGTCCACATGATCATCACCGGGATCAGCACCGCCATCGGCGGGAAGATCCGGAGCTGGATCAGCGACAGCGGCAGGTTGCCGCCCACCCGGAAGCGGGAGACGGCGTAGGCGGCGGCGGTGCCGCAGACCATGGCGATGATCGTGCCAAACGTCGCCGACAGCAGGCTCGCCAGGATCGGCCGCCACGCGGTCTTCTCCAGCGCCACCAGAAGTTCCGAGCTGGAGGTGCCGAAGATGAAGCGGAAGTTGTCGAGCGTCGGCTCCTTCGGCCACCAAGTCAGCGCCGCGCCGCTCGCGGTCCACTCGCTGATCGGCTTGAAGGCCATCGAGACCATCCACAGCGTCGGGATCAGCGTGATCGCCAGCGCCGCGAGGATCAAGACGTACCGGCCGAGTTCGGGCCAGAGACGCGCGGTCATCGTGGGAGGCTCCAGGCTGACTTCAGCTGCGGACTCATCGACGCATCTCTCGAATTTCGGAGGGGGCGGCGCGGGCAGCC
>JAEYRQ010000517.1 GCA_023435545.1 Pseudomonadota bacterium
GCGGACCCTGCGCCTTCCTGCCCACATGGAGATTATCGTCCTCCCCGACGGGCTGCCGAAGACCAAGCCCAAGGCGCTGAACGTCGGCCTGGCGCTGGCCCGCGGCTCGCTCGTCGCGGTCTACGACGCGGAGGACCTGCCCGATCCGGACCAGTTGCGCCGCGCCGCCGCCCGGTTCGCCGTGGCGCCGGCGAACCTCGCCTGCCTGCAGGCCTCGCTGACCATCTATAATTGGCAGGAGTGCTGGCTGTCGCGCCAGTTCGCCATCGAATATGCGGCGCTGTTCGACGTGCTGCTGCCGGCGCTCGCCCGCTTCCGCCTTCCGCTGCCGCTGGGCGGCACGTCCAATCATTTCCGGGTCGGCCCTTTGCGGGAAGTGGGGGCCTGGGACGCCTACAACGTAACCGAGGATGCCGATCTCGGCCTGCGGCTTGCGCGCTGCGGCTACCAGTGCGGGGTACTGGCCTCGACCACCCGGGAGGAGGCGCCGATCGGCTTCGACGGCTGGTTCCGGCAGAGGACCCGCTGGATGAAGGGCTGGATGCAGACCTATGCCGTGCATATGCGCAGTCCGGGCCGGCTGTGGCGCGAGCTCGGCATGGCCCGCTTCCTGGCCGCACAGGCAATCTTCGGCGGGGTGCTGGCATCGGTGCTGGTCCATCCGCTCGCCGTCGCACTGCTCGCCCGGCACGTCGTCGCCGGCGATATATTCCATGGAGTCGGGACGGCCGGTCTCCTCGTCGGCGGGCTATGCGCCATCAGTCTTGGCGGAGGTTATCTCGCCGGCTTCGCGCTAGCGCTGACCGGCCTGTCCAAGCGCCCGGCAATGGCCTCGCTCACCGTCGATATCGCGGCGATGCCCTTCTACTGGCTGCTTATGTCGCTGGCCGCCTACCGCGCGCTCTGGCAACTGTGGCGCAACCCCCACTACTGGGAAAAGACCGAGCACGGCATCACCTGCTGTGTGGCCGAGCTGCAGGCAGGCGCGGCCGGCACGAGCCTCCGGGGTGGCCGCCGTCACCTCGAGACGGACGAGCGGGACGAGCGGAGAAGGCATCCGCCACATCGGATCCTTCCGGATCCGCAGGCGCGTCCACGACGGCCTATTCAGACCACCGTCGCCAAATCCCCGGAAATTCCCCTGACGGTCTCCCGAACCCTGTCGATGTAGAAGTCCGCGCGGCTCTCGTCGTACCTGTAGAGCGGAATGCTCAGGCTCACGGCGCCGACCGGCTGGCCGAACCGGTCGACGATCGCCCCGCCGATACAGCGGATGTCGGGTTCGTTCTCCTCGTTGTCGTAGGAGTATCCGCGCGCCCGGGTCAGCCCGATCTCCGCCAGCAGTTCGTCGACGCCGGTGATGGTTTTCGCGGTTCTGGGGCGCATGTCGAGGTTCTCGACGATTTCGCGGCAGTGCTCCTCCGGAAGTGCGGCCAGATAGGCCTTGCCGACCGAGGTCGAGTGCATCTCCACGCGGGTTCCGATGCGCGACATCATCCGCACCGCACGCGGGCTCTCCAGCTTGTCGATGTAGACCATGCCGGTTCCGCTGGGGACCGCGAGATGGACGGTCTCCCCCGTGGCATTGCGCAGCGCCTCGATGTGATCGCGCGCCGCGGAGCGCAGATCGGACGTTTCCCAGCTTTTCGAGGCGAGATGTATGAGCCTGTGTCCGAGGTGAAATGCGCCGGTCTCGCGGTTCTGGGAGATCAGATTTTCGGCGATCAGGGCAGTGACGATCCGGTAGAGCGTGCCGCGCGGATAGGGCACCCGCCGGGCGAGCCGCGCCATGTCGAGCTTGCCGGGGTCATCGGCGATGACCTGCAGCACAGCGATGAACTTCGAGAACGACGCAGCACCCTGGACCCCCGCGGTGGGACGGAGAGGCTCCTTCGGTGGATCGCGCGACTCGCTCATCGGCTATCGGTCCTTGGCTCAGGCCACTTGACAACAGGCCGGCCACCTTCGGATAATTTGGACAAGTTGTCCATAATATGGACGCCCGGTCAATCAGACGACGCCCAGCGACCGGCACACGGCACCTCGTGCCGCGTGCGGCTGTCGTCACGATACCGCGGCGGCCACCGCCGGAGGGAGACGTCATGGGCGAGATTCCGCCGCAGATTCCGTGCGCCAACGGCAGATGGGCCGCGTTCCGCGCAGAGGACCTGGCGCGGTCCGCCCATCCATGAGCGAGGAGGCCGTTCAATTGCGGCCCGCCCGCTTCGGCCGCGTGCTGGAGGCGGCCAAGTTCGTCGCGCCGCTCTTGTTCCTCGTCGTGCTGTGGCAGGCGATCGTCACGATATTCAACGTGAATCCGCGCGTCTTTCCCGACGTTCCGACGGTGCTGCGCGCCGGCTGGGGAACGATCGTCGACGGCTCGCTGCTCGCCCATGTCGGCGCCAGCATGCTGCGTGTCTCGGTCGGCACGGTGCTGGCGATCCTCACCGCGGTTCCGCTGGGTATCGCCATGGGCGTCAGCAAGGGCGTCTCGGACTTCCTGACACCACCGTTGCGGTTCTTCTCGGTGCTGGCAGGCATCGCCTGGATCCCGATCGCCACGCTGTGGTTCGGCTACGGCTTCGGCGCGATCACCTTCGTCATCTTCAACGCGGTCTTCTTCGTCGTCGCCTACAATACCCTGCTGGGGGTTTCGACAATCCCGATGCCGCTCCGGCATGCGGCCGCCTCGCTGGGCTCCAATCCCTGGCAGATGCTGACACAGGTGCTGCTGCCGGGCGCGCTTCCCAACATCGTGACGGGTATCCGAACCGGCATGGGCTTCGCCTGGCGCGGCCTGATCGCCGCCGAGATGATCGCCACCAATGTCGGTCTCGGCTACATGCTGTTCCTGGCCCGCGACTTCTACCGCACCGAGGTGATCGTCTTCGCGATGATCGTGATCGGGCTGATCTGGCTCGTCCTCGACCGCCTGCTGCTGGCGCCGCTCGAGCGCGCCACCATCGAACGCTGGGGGCTGGTGCAGCGGTCATGAGGGCGATCTATACCATTTGGGGCTACTACGCCCGCTGGACCGCGCGGTGGCCTGCGCTCGCAGCCTTCATTCCGTTTGTGCCGATCATCGCGATCTGGGCCTTGATCGTCTGGCTCGAGATCTTCCCGCGGGTGTTCCTGCCCGGCCCCGGCGACGTCGTGGGGAAGGCTTGGGAGCTCACCTACAAGGGCATCCTCTCCGACTATCTCGCCGACAGCATCGAGCGGCTGGCGGTCGGAGCCGCAGTCGGCATGGCCGTCGCCATCCCGCTCGGAGTCTTCATCGGCCTCAATCGCAGGGCGCACGAGTTCAGCTGGCCGATCCTGCTGTTCTTCCAGGCGATCGGCGACATCGCCTGGCTGCCGATCCTGCTGGTCTGGTTCGGCTTCGGCCTCACCACCATGACCTTCGTCATCGTCTATACGGTCATGTTCCCGGTCGTGCTGAACACGGTGCTCGGAATCCGCTCCGCCAAGCCCGAGCTGCGACGGGCGGCACAGAGCCTCGGCGCCTCTCGCCTGCGCATCCTCTTCGAGGTGACGCTGCCGGGAGCCCTGCCCAACATCATCACCGGCTTGCGCAACGGCCTCGGCTACGGCTGGCGCGCGCTGATCGCCGCCGAGATCATTGTCGGCACCAGCGGGATCGGATTCCTGATGTTCGATGCCCGGCGCGCCGGATCGGTCGAGGAGATCGTGGTCGGCATGATCGTGCTCGGCATCCTTTGGTACATCGTCGACAGCTGGTTCCTCGCTCCGATCGAACGGGCGACGGGTCAGCGCTGGGGACTGGTGACGAAATGAAGAGCCTCACGCTCGAGAGCCTCTCAAAGACCTATTTTGACCCCTACCGCGGCACACAGGTGGTCGCGGTCAGGGACGTCTCCCTCGAGGTCGAGGAAGGCGATTTCGTCGCCGTCGTCGGCCCGTCCGGTTGCGGCAAGTCAACCATCCTCAACATGATCGCCGGATTCGTGCCGATCACCTCGGGGCGGATTCTCGTCGACGGGCGCGAGGTGAAGGGTCCCGGGCCGGATCGCGGCGTGGTGTTCCAGTCGTTCGCCCTGTTCCCGTGGAAGACCGTGGCCGAGAACGTCACCTTCGGACCGAAGATGCGCGGCGTCAGCAAGGCCGAACGGCAGAAGATTGCCGACGAATACCTGGCCCTCGCCGGCCTGTCGCACGCCGCCGATCGGTATCCCAACGAATTGTCCGGCGGGATGCAGCAGCGCGTCGGCGTGGTCCGCGCGCTGGCCAACGAGCCCGACGTGCTCTTGATGGACGAGCCGTTCGCCAGCGTCGATGCGCAGACCCGCATGACCCTGCAGGAGGAACTCACCCGCATCTGGGAAGAACGGCGGCCGACGGTGGTGTTCATCACCCACGACGTTTCCGAGGCCGTGTTCCTCGCCAACAAGGTGGTGGTGCTGTCCAAGGGCCAGGTGCTCGCCGAGGTGGACATACCGCTGGAACGGCCGCGGTCCTGGGACAGGCTGGTCGAGGACGACGCCTTCAAGGCGCTGTCGAACCAGGTGCTGCAACTGGTGCGCTCGGCATGAGCATTGCTCGCGACGCCATACGCTCGGTGCGCGGCAAGGTCGCCATTGGCGTGGTCGCGGCGCTGGTGGGCTGGCAGGTGTGGCTGTCGGCCTCCGCCGCCGGAAAGATCGAGGAGGGAATCGCGCAGGACACGCGCCGGGTCGACGTGCTCGTCACCCTTCGCTTTCCGCCGGAACGGTTCCACATCCAGAAGTTCCAGGCGCTCGGTCGCGTCTCGGGAACCAGCGGGAATTCCGTGCAGGTGCGCGGAGTCAACAGAGCGGATCTGACCGCACTCGCGAGGCCCTTCTGGGTCGAGCGGGTGGAGCCGCTACAATGAGGAGGAAATGATGATTGGACGACTTGCACTTGTCGCCGGTCTGGCGCTCGCGGTGTCCATGCCGGCGAGCGCGCAGGACGACGACCTCATCAAGGTGAATGCCGGCATGGTCTCGAGTATCGACCAGCTCGGCCTGCCGATCGCGCTCGAGCAGGGCTTCTTCGAGAAGCAGGGGCTCGACGTCACCATCGCCAACCCCTACGCCACCGGCGTCGACTCGCTGAATGCGCTGCAGGCGGGCGAGGTCGACGTGGTCCAGGTCGGCGTGCCGATGATCGGCGCCGTGCTCCGCGGAATGGATCTCGTCGCGCTCGGCAACTACAGCGGCAACGCCGCGCAGCTCGGCTCCGACACCACGATGGCGATGGTGGCGCGCGAAGGCTCCGGGATTTCCGGCGACGACCTCTCGACGCTGAAGGGCAAGCGCATTGCCGCCTCGTTCGGCACGATCAACCACCTCTACGTCCTCGCGCTGATCGAGGCCGCCGGCCTTGGTCTCGACGAGGTCACCCTCGTCAACACGCCCCCGCCGGACATGACCGTCGCGCTGCTGTCGGGCGGCATCGACGCCTTCGTCGGCTGGGATCCCTGGCCGATCGTTGCCCAGCGCGACGTGCCCGGCGCCTTCGAGGTCGTCCGCGGCGGCAATCACATCTCCTATCTCGGCTTCAACGTCGCCATGCGCGACTGGGCGGAGGAGAACAGCGAGACGCTGGTGAAGTTCCTCGCCGCGCTGTCCGAGGGTGACCAGTGGATGCGGCAGAACCCCAAAGACGCCGCCCAGACGGCAACGCGCTGGATTCCCGGTCTCGACCCGGCCGTCGCCGAGGAAGCGATGGAGTACAACATCCAGCAGGCCGTTCGCCGGCTTTCGGCCAACAACTACGCGGCCCTGCATGCGGCGGTCTCGACGCTCAACCGGCTCGGCTTCATCGACAATACGTTCGATGTCAACGAGCACATGGACCCACGGCCGATCCTGGTTGTGATGGAGAACCATCCAGAGCTGTTCTCCGACCTGCCGGCGATCCCCGAGGACGTCTCGATCGGTGAGGGCTTCGTCTATCAACCTTAAGTCCGATTGCACAAATCACTGCCCCGCCATCGCATGATGGCGGGGCTGCCCAACACCGCGGCATCCTGTACCGAAAGAGACTTCACGATGGATCTGGGAATCAGAGGCAAGACCGCGATCGTCTGCGGCGGCTCGAAAGGGCTCGGCCGGGGATCGGCCGAGAAGCTGGCCGAGGCCGGCGTAGACATCGTCCTGAACGCCCGCTCGCCTGGGCCGCTTGATCAGGCGGCCGGCGAGATCGCCGAACGCTACGGCGTGACGGTAACCCCGGTGGCCGCCGATGTGACCACGCCCGAAGGTCGGGCCAAGCTGCTCGAGGCCGCACCTGAGCCGGACATTCTGGTCAACAACGCCGGCGGCCCTCCCCCCGGCATGTGGCACGACTGGGGCGAGGAGGAATGGCAGGGCGCCATCCGCGCCAACATGCTGACGCCGATCCACCTGATCACGGCGGTGCTTCCCGGCATGATCGAGCGCAAGTGGGGACGCATCGTCAACATCACCTCGGGCTCGGTGAAGTCACCGATCCCGGAGCTGGGTCTTTCAGGCGCGGCCCGCAGCGGGCTGACCGGCTTCGTGGCGGGCACGTCCCGCCAGGTTGCCCGGCACGGTGTCACCATCAACAACCTGCTGCCCGGCCAGCACGAGACTGCCCGGATCGAATCGCTGATGAACAACGCGGCGAACACGAGGGGGATCAGCGTCGAACAGGCACGGGCCGAGGCCTACGCGAAGAACCCCGCCGGACGGTTCGGCACGACCGAGGAGTTCGGCGCGATGTGTGCCTTCCTGTGCAGCGCCTATGCGGGCTACATCGTCGGTCAGAACATCCTGCTCGACGGCGGCGCGATCAACACGACGATGTAAGAGCCCGCCGTCGGATGCCAGCCATGCAACCGGATATCGTCTGCCTCGGCGAGCCGATGCTCGAGTTCAACCAGCAGCCAGACGGGCGCTATCTGGCCGGCCATGGCGGCGATACGTCGAACACCGCCATCGCCGCGGCTCGGCAGGGTGCCCGCGTCGGCTACCTGACCCAGTTGGGCGCTGATGCCTTCGGCGACAGCTTCATGACGCTGTGGGCCGCCGAAGGCGTCGACGTCTCGCGTGTGGAGCGCAGGAGCGACGCCCATACCGGTATTTACTTCGTCTCCCACGGCGACACCGGCCATGTGTTCAGCTACATGCGGGCCGGCTCGGCGGCGAGCCGGATGACGCCTGACGACGTCCCGACCGACTACATCGCCAGTGCCAGGATCCTGCATGTTTCGGGGATCAGCCAGGCGATCAGCGACACGGCGACCGACGCGGTATTCCGCGCCATCGAGATCGCTCGCGATGCGGGCGTGATGGTGTCCTATGACACCAACTTGCGGCTGAAGCTCTGGTCCCTGCAGCGGGCGCGCGCAATCATCCACGCGGCTATGCGCGACTGCGACATCGCCCTGCCCGGCCGCGAGGATGCTGAGCAGTTGACCGGCCTCGGCGATCCCGATGCGATCGCGGACTTCTATCTCGGCCTCGGCGCCGGCATCGTCGCACTGACGCTCGGCGCGGACGGCACGCTGGTCGCGACGCCGACCGTACGTCGACGAGTGCCGGCCCGGCCCGTGCGGCCGGTCGACGCGACGGCTGCCGGAGACACGTTCGACGGGGCGTTCCTGGCCGAACTGGTCGCCGGTCGCGATCCCTTCGCCGCGGCGGAGTATGCCAACGCGGCCGCGGCCCTGTCGACGCAAGGCTACGGCGCGGTCGCCCCGATGCCGCGTCGCGAGGCGGTCGAGGCGTTCATGGCAGGAGGGGCCGGATGAGCGGCCGACATGCTCTCGTCACCGGCGGCACGCGCGGCATCGGCTTCGGCGTCGCCGAAGCCCTGATCGCGGCGGGCTGGACGGTGCTGGCCACCGGCGCCACCTCGGAAGAGGTCTCGGCCTGTGTCGCCCCCGCCGGCATGGGCGTCGCCATCCTCGACGTCACCAACGAGGCGGCGATCGCAGATCTCGCCGGCGGCCTCGACCGCCTGGATGGGCTCGTCAACTGCGCCGGCATCCTGATGCGGGGGCAGGAGTACGACCTCGCCAACTTCCAGCGCGTCATCGACGTCAACCTCACCGGGACGATGCGCATGTGCGTCGCCTGCAAGCCGCTGCTGGAAGCCAGCGGCGGCGCGATCGTCAACACCGCCTCGATGCTGAGCTTCTTCGGCGGTCCGCTGGTGCCGGCCTACTCGGCCTCGAAGGGCGGTGTTGCCCAGCTCACCAAGGCGCTCGCCGCGCACTGGGCCACGGACGGCATACGGGTCAATGCCGTCGCGCCCGGCTGGATCGAGACCGGCATGACCCAGGGACTGCGCGAGGACGCCGCGCGCGAGGCGGCGATCCTGGGCCGCACCCCGATGCACCGATGGGGCAGGCCGCGCGAGGTCGGAGACCTCGTGGCCTATCTGCTGTCGGACGCCGCAAGCTTCATCACCGGCTCGATCGTGCCGGTCGACGGCGGCTATGCCGCGATGTGAGGAGAAGCCGAGGATGCCGATCGAGAAGCCCGACCACGATCCGATGATGCCCTATCAGCTGCCGTTCCCGGCCGACGCGCTTCCGGAGATCGTGGTGCCCAAGGCGATCCCCGAGGACGAGCGGATCTGGGTGCCGCAGGCCGACAATGTCTGGTTCCGGCCGCTCTGCCTCAACCGGTCACAGGGCTACTGGATGAACCTCCTCAGGGTGCGCAAGTCCGGCGTGCTGTCGCGCCACCGGCATCCGCAGGCCGTCCACGGCCTGGTGCTGCGCGGCAGGTGGCGCTACCTCGAGCACGACTGGGTCGCCGAGGAGGGCTCCTACGTGTTCGAGCCGCCGGGCGAGACCCACACCCTCTACGTGCCGGAGGACGTGGAGGAGATGATCACCATGTTCCAGGTCAACGGCATCATGTACTACGTCGACCCGTGGGGCGCGGCCATGGGCTACGAGGACGTGTTCACGAAGATCGACATGTGCCGCAGGCACTACGAGGACGTCGGTCTCGGCGCCTCCTTCACAGACCAGTTCATCCGGTAGGTCCGGTCCCGGCCCGGCGGAATGCGCCGCAGGTCAGGACGCTTCCCGGGTCAGGTAGGGCGCGAGATGCGCCGGCTCCGGGATCACCGCGACGATCTTCATCTGGGCGAGGCTGCGCCCGGCGGCGGCGCTGATGTGCGCCGCCAGCATTTCCGCGGCCGCCGGCACCGCATCGCGCAGCAGCAACTCCACGATCATCCTGTGCTCGGTGATAGCGCCATGGTCGGCAGGCAGCCCTAGCTGACGCAAGACGCGGTCGGCCGCGAGCACGGGCAGCAGGTTGTCGCGGATCAACTGCCCCAGTCGGCTGTTCGGTGTCGTCAGCACGCAGGTATCGACGAGGAGGGTCTCGAATGACTCGAGGCTGTCATCCTGCCCCTCAGCCTGAGCGGTCTCGGCAGCACGGAACTGCTCCTGGAGACGTGCCAGTCGGTCGCGGTCGAGATGCGGGGCCGCGTCGACCAGTGCAGGCGGCTCGAGGATCGCGCGGAGCGCGAAGTGATCCTTGATCGAGCGTGCCGTCAGCGGACCCGCCACCCAATGCGAGCTCTGGTCCTTGCGGACCAGCCCGCGTTCCTGGAGTCGCCCCAGAACGTCCCGGACCACCGTCCTGCTGACGTTGAAGTGCCGGGCGAGCTCCGCCTCGACGAGCCGGAACTGTCCGAACACGATGCAGGCGGCGACATCCGTCTCGACCGTCTCATAGATCCGCATCCACGAGCCGCGGCTCAGCAGTGCGGCGCCCGCCTCCCGGGGGATCTCCAGGCCGAACGTCTTGATGTCGGTGCGAATTGCCGGCACCCCACAGCCAGGCGGGCCGACCAGATAGCCGCGCCCCTCGAAGCGGTGAATCAGACCATCGGCCTCGAGCAGCTGCAGGGCCCGCTGCACGGGCGCGCGGCTCGTCTGCAGGATATCGGCAATCGGGCCTTCGAGCAGGACCAGTCCGCGCGGCAGCTTCCCGTCGTCGATGTTGCGACGCAGGACACCCTCGACGATCTCGTAGCGGCGTAGCGCCGACGGCGTCGGCTGCCTCTCGGTCATGGACGGAAGCGCCCTCCGACTGCGGCTCAGACTGGACATCATGCCCTCATCGGCCTCCTCGCGCGACCCCGTCCGATCCATTGGTCAGCACCCATAAAACGATTATTGCGTACAGAATGCTCAGGTTCATGACGTCAAAGGCACCAGCTGCACCCAGATATGGCACTCTCGGGGACACTTTCAGGCACTGCCTGCCGTCGAGATTCATACGATACACTGTAACATTTCCGGGAGAAGCAGATCCTTTCCGTGGGAATCCGGCGCCCAACGCCCGCCTCGCGGCGATCCATGGCGAAAACTTCGCAAGAAAGATATTGCATACAAAAGTCATTCATTCTAGCGTTCAGCTATCGGGCCGGCCGCCGGGAGGAACCAGCGGGGCGACGACCCGCGGCCGGCAGACCCGCTGAGAAGGCGGGACTTGTGCAGAGGGAGAATGGATGATGCCCACTCAAGGGCGACCGAAGCAGGCCATTCCGTCGCGGCGCGCCGCATCCGACCTGGCCCGCTGACTTCAGGCAGCAGGCCATGAGCAGCGCCCTCCTCGTCAACGGCCTCGGCAAATCCTATGGCGATGTCGTCGCGCTCGACGATGTGACGCTCCGGATCGCCGCCGACCAGTACGTCTCGTTGCTCGGTCCGAGCGGCTCGGGCAAGACGACCCTTCTCAGATTGATCGCCGGGTTCGAGGAGCCCGATGCGGGAGACGTCACGGTGGCGGGCGTCTCGCTCCACCGCGCCCCGGCGCACCGTCGCGGCATCGGCTTCGTCTTTCAGAACTTCGCCCTGTTTCCGCATCTGACGGTCGAGGAGAACATCGGCTTCGGCCTTCTCAACCGAGAGGAAGCGCCGCTCGCCCCGCGCCTTGCCGAGGCCCGCGTGCGCGAGATCATTGGGCTCGTGGGATTGACGGGGCTCGGAGACCGCCGCATCGACCAGATCTCCGGCGGGCAGCGGCAGCGCGTCGCGCTCGCGCGCACGCTGGTGACGGAGCCCAAGCTGGTGCTGCTCGACGAGCCGCTCGGCGCGCTCGATGCCAATCTGCGCGCGCGCATGCGCAGCGAGCTGCGTGCGATCCGCGAGCGGCTCGGGGTCACCTTCCTGCATGTCACCGGCAGCGAGACGGAAGCGCTGGCGATGGGTGACACCGTCGTGGTGCTGGACACTGGCCGTGTCGCCCAGGTTGGCGACCCGGGCACCGTGTACGATCGTCCGGCGACGCCGAACGTCGCGCGTTTCCTGAGCTGCTACAACCTCTTCGACGGCACCCAGTCGCACGAGACGTTCTCCACCGCCACCGGCCGGTTCCCGACCGCAGGCGCGGTGCGTCAGGGCAATGGCGGCCGCCGCGAGGAGGCCTATGCGGTGCGCTACGACCGCATCGTGGTCCGCCCAGCCGATGCCGGCAGTGGGTCCGACGAGGTCCGCATCGAGGCCACCTTCGTCGCCAGCGAGTACACCGGCGCCTCGGTCACCTCCTTCTTCGCCCTCGACGACGGCGGCATGGTCGAGGTCGAGGCGCATCTGAGCCATCGAGCCCCGCCGGCCTATGCGGAACGTCAGCGCTACGGCCTCGTCTGGAGGCCGCAGGACGCGATCGTCTTCGCGTGAGCGCCAGCGAGCACCCAAGGACCAGCCGCCGGATGACGACGACCACCATGAACGAAGCGATGGACGAAGGACCGGTGTCGCCGGCGGCGAACCGGCAGCGGATCGCGTACTGGCTGATCGCCCCGGCGGTGACCTGGATGGTGCTGTTTCTGGTCCTGCCCATCGCAATGATGGTCTACGTCTCCTTCTGGACGCAGACGACCTTCACCATCGAGCCGACGCTGACGGTGAGGAGCTGGGTCACCTTCTTCACCTCCGAGACCTATCTGGCCGCGCTGTGGACGACGGTGCGGATCTGGCTGACGGTCCTGGCCGCGACGCTTCTCATCGGCTATCCGGCGGCGCTGTTCGTCGGCCTGTTCGTGCGGAACAGGACACTTCAGACGGCGCTACTCGTTCTCTGCGTCATCCCGTTCTGGACATCCTTCCTGATCCGCGTGCTGGCCTGGCGACCGATGCTCGGCAAGGAGGGCGCGATCAACATCGTGCTGCAGGGGCTCGGGATCACCTCCCAGCCGATCGAGGCGCTGCTGTTCTCCGAGCTCTCGGTGGTCATCGGCATGACCCAGATCTACTGCGTGTTCATGGTCGGCCCGATCGCCTTCACGCTGGCACGCATCGATCTCAACGTCATCGAGGCGGCCCGCGACCTCGGCGCCGGTTTCTTCCGCATCTTCCGCACGATCATCCTGCCGCTGTCGATGCCCGGCGTCGTCGTGGGCTCGATCTTCGTCTCGGTCATGGTGCTGGGCGAGTTCGCCACCTCCGCCGCCCTGTCCGGCCGCAAGGTGAACCTCCTCGGCAACATCATCGTCACCCAGGTCGGCTCGCTGAAATGGGCCTTCGCGGCGGTGGTCGGCGTGGTGCTGTCGGTGCTCATGGGCGCCGCCGTCG
>JAEYRQ010000034.1 GCA_023435545.1 Pseudomonadota bacterium
TGCCGTCCACCTCCACCACCTGGAACACATGCCCGTGCAGGTGCATCGGATGCGACATCATCGTGGTGTTGCGGAAGGTGATCTCGACGCGCTCGCCCTTCTCAGCCTGGGCAGGCAGCCCGACCAGTCCGTGGACGGGCATCAGCCAGACATAGCCGTTCATCGTGCCCGTCAGCTCGACGGGAATGCGCCGGTCGACGGGGCGATCCGCCAGCGGCTCGGCGGCGCGCAGCTTCACCTCGTCGGCCAGGGTGACGCGGGGACCGTCGGTATCGGTCTCCACCGGGACCTTCGCGACTACCGCGCCCGGCGGCTTCAGGATCACCCCGGCACGCAGCCTGCGGCCCTCGGCATGGGCCAGCACCGACACCGCCGATCCGTCCGTGGGCATCCGCAGCAGGAGGTCGACCCGCTGGGCGATGGCGATGGGGAAGCGCGAGACGGTCATCGGTTCGACCGGGCTGCCATCGACCGTCAGCACCGTCGCCTCCAGCGTGCCGAGGTCGATGGTGAAATTGGAGGATGCGGCGGCATTGATGATCCGGAGCCGGACCTCGCCGCCGCGTTCGACGTCGACCACTTCCGGATCGTCCAGCGTGCGGTCGTTGGCGAGGAAGGCGTCGTAGTCGACGTCGTTCAGGTCTGCGCCGGCCTCCATCGCTCCCATGCCGCCCGACTGGCCGGTCGAAGCCGGCATAACCATCGGCTTGGGCTTTCGCAGGTCGGCCAGGATCTCCTCGGGCTTCGTCCAGGAGAAATCCTCAAGCAGGATGACCACCTCCTGTGCCCCCGAGCGGATCGCCGACGCCTCGCGGATGATCAGGGGCGCAGCCAGAAGGTTCTGCTCCTGCAACCCGAAATGCGAGTGCATCCAGCGTGTTCCCGTCGGCCGTGCCGGAAAGTGGTAATCGGCGTGGTCGCCCGGCTCGATGGGAGGGCGGGAGAGATAGGGAACTCCGTCCTGTCGCCAGGGCTCGACCATGCCGTGCCAGTGCGGGCCGGAGGGGACTTCGAGCTGGTTCTCGAGGCGGACGTCGAACATGTCGCCCTCATCGAGGGTCAGACCGAAGCTGCCGTCAGCCTGGAATACGCCGTAGCGGGTCGCAGGTCTGCCATCCACCTCGATCTGCCGGGTCGCAAGACTGAGTGTCTTCTGGCCGGCAGCGATTGCGCGGCGGTGCTCCGGCATCGCGGCAGAGGCTGCCAGCAGCGTGGCGCCGCCGATGAGCGTCCGTCGTGAGATGTCCATCCCCTCCTCCTCCTCCCGTTCGCTCGCCGCCCGCGATTGTCTCGTTGCGGAAGCCTAGCCGGGAGAGGCGGGTCCGGCTACCCGTTGAAGGTCAGCCGCAGCGATACGGCGTCCCCGTCGATCGCCGTCGTCGAGCGGTCGGGGAAGACGCCGACGCAGACATAGCTCATGCCGGCGGTGGCCGAGGATTCCTCGGTCGTCTCGGTCCGGGCGGAGTTGATGTCGGGGATGGTGATCGGGATCCCCTTGTAGCTCATTTCGATGGTGAGACCCGTCTCCTCGCGGATCGCGGCAATGGACAGCGGCTCGCGAACGTTGTGGCCCTCGTCCAGAAGCCGGATTGCGTGGCGGACGTTGGTCAGGCAGCGTTGCACGGTCTTTTCGTCCAACCGCCAGTCGGGGCCGCGCTTGCGGAACAGGGCGCGCAGATCCTCGACCATCTCGTCGGGCTGCTTCCATCCGAGACGCTCGCGGGTATGCCGCTTCACCCGGAAGATCAGCGTCAGTCCGATCGCCACCACGAGGCTGAGCGAGAGACTGGAATCGGAGATGATTCGGATCTCGCTCGGCAGCGACTCGAAGAACGGACGGTTCACGGTGCTGACCAGCGCGACCAGGATGCCGAGCCCGATGACGAAGACGGTGCGGTTGTCGAGAAAGCGCGAGTTCATGAGCTGGAGCCCGCTGGTCACCATGATCGCGGCGGTGAATACCAGCAGCGCGCCGGCGATCGACATCGGCAGTTCGAGGAAGGCTGCGGACACCTTCGGGACGAACGCCAGCACGACGAGGGCGGCCGCGCAGGCATAGGCGACGACGCGGCTGGTCACGCCCGTTGCGATCGACACGCCGACCAGGCTCGGCGCGATGTTGAGGCCCATCGTGCCCAGCAGCCCGGCGATGGTGCAGCCGATTCCATCAGCCAGCGTGCCCTTTCGCAGGTTGCCGAAATCCGGCGCCTGCCAACTCACGTCGTTGGCGCGCTGGCAGGTGGTGACCACGCCGACCGTGCGAAGTGTCGCGGCGACCGCGGCGGCCGCGAAAGCGGGCAATAGCGATGGCATGAACTCGAACGAGATGTAGTCGAGCTGGGGGAGTGCCAGCATCGGGGTTTCTGCCAGCCGAGACAGCAGCCCGGGCTTGAAGATCCCCAGCGCCAGTCCGGTGGACGCGCCGACGATCAGGCCGGCCAGCGAGCCGAGCAACCGCCAGACCCCCGTCCCCCATATCGACAGCCCGATCGCGACCGCGATGGTCGCG
>JAEYRQ010000067.1 GCA_023435545.1 Pseudomonadota bacterium
GTCCATGCCGCTCAGTTAGCCCGGCCGCCCCCGGGCCGGCAATCTCGGTAGCGGGCTACCTGGTCACCTTCAGCCGGACGAGGTTGCTCATCACCTTGCCGCGGCCGTTGCTGACCCGGACGCGGTAGCGGCCGGCATCGGCCTTCGTGACGCCGTCGAACGCGAGGACCGGCCCGTCTCCGGCCACGGGCTTGCCGTTGCGCGACCACGCATAGCGGAGCGGCCGGCCGCCGCGCGCGGCCACCGACAGGATCACCTTGGTGCCGCCCTTGGCGGTCAAGGGTTCTGGCTGTCGCTGGATGCGCGGCCGGGTTTCGCGACCGACAGGTCCCAGGTTGCGATAGCTCGCTGTGCCGAAATAGCCGGGTCCGAATGTCAGGTTGGCGATGTCCGACCGTCCGTCGCCGTCGATGTCGACCGGAATGGCCATGCCGTGGAAAAAGTCATCGTCGCCGATGAACAGCCCCTCGTCATGGCGTGTGTAGAAGCCCGCTCCGTCGTTCAGCCAGATGACCGGAGCTGCCCCCTCGCCGACGCCGCCGAAGGTTACGAAGTCGACATGCCCGTCTCCGAAGAAGTCGGCAGGAAACAGATAGGCGACCATCTGCCCCTTGGAGTTCCGGAACTGTTGCTTCAGCCGGGCCTTGCTCTCGTCGCGATATCCGCCGTCGCCGTGATTGATCAGCAATTGGATGCCGTAACCCGCATACCAGTCCGGCGACATCGACTGTTGGGCCATCAAGAGGTCGTCGAGGCCGTCGCCATTAACGTCGACAACGCGGATGTCGATCGTGTTGGTCGGCTTGCCGAACAGCGGCAGCGGCAGGGTGACGTCGGGCCGCGCCTTCCTGAAGCCCCCCTTGCCATCATTGAGAAAGGCCACGTTGCGGTTCCAGGGCGCCGGCGGGCCGTTGCCGACGGCCCCCAGCACGAGGTCCTTGAAGCCGTCGCCGTCGATATCGGCGAATGCCGCCGACGAGTTGTAGGCGGTGCCGTCGAGCAGACCGCCCGCGAGTTTGCGCGACACGGCAAACTTGTTGCCGGGCCTGGACCTCAAAAGATAGGGGCGGGACTGTGGCGACTCGCCGTAGCCGTTGCTCACATAGATGTCGGCTCGCCCGTCATTGTTGGTGTCGCCCGTGGTCACGCCGTGGCTGAAGTCGCTGTAGTCGGGCAGCCGGGCGCTGCCGTCGATGTGCTTGCCGTTGCGACGCGACATCAGCACGGCGTTCTTCTCCCCAGGGAAGGGATCCACGTCATAGCCGTGGGCGGCGATGTAGACGTCGAGTTTGCCGTCACCGTTGAAATCCTCGAACGCGATCGCGCGGGGATGAACGAAGGACGGTACGCCGCCGCGGACGATCTTCTTCGTCCCGATTGCCAGCCGCCCCTTCGGCGCCGGCGACAGAATGGCGATCTTCTCGGCCTTGTTCGCCTGGCCGGCCCAGTGGCCGAGACCGATGACGATTTCGTCGCGTCCGTCGCCGTCGAGATCGCCGTGCCCGGCGGCGAGCAGGCCGGCGTCATCGACCTGCCTGATCCGAGCGCCCGGGATCATCGGCCCGAAGGACGGCCGACGCGCCGCCGCCTCGGCGCCTACGGTCGCGTCATCGGCCCGGAGGCCGGTCTGACCAGCCGCAAGAAATAGGGTCGCTGCCGCGATCGCGCGGACGCGGTGACAGGCTCTGCAATACACGAGGCACGCTCCGGAGATTGACCTGAAGCCGGCACCCAGCGCGCCGGCGACTGCGGCCTGGGGAACAGGCCGCTGCAAACCGCATCAGGCTAGCGCCGCGAGGCGCGGCTGTCACGGGGTTGACGCGACGCGGAAGCCGTTGATCGCCAGCACCCGACAGGTCGCGCCGCCGCGCTGGCACTCGCTGATCGCCGATTCCACCGCCTCGCGCTGGCTGCCGCGCCCGACGGTGACGCCAAGCCCGCCCTCGCCGACCGCGACCGCGCGCCAGTCCGGCCCGGCATAGACCGCCATCACCTGGTCGCGCTGGGCAGGCGTCAGAGCGACGTCGCTGTCCGGCCGGAACAGCCCCTCGATCTCGACCCCCTCCGGGAATGGAAACGCGAACGCATCGTCCACCGCGACCAGCATGCACGGCACCCCCGCCCGGTCCCCGCAGAACTCCAGCGACCGGCGAACCGGATCGTGCCGCGCCGCTCCGCCCCAACTCATGCCGATCAGCCCGTCGTCGTTGATCGACAGCGCGCGCGGCAGCGGCCGCTCGCTGAAGCTCGCGATCAGTTCGCGGTCCGAGGGCCGCGCGAACGGAACGCGGTCGGGATCGAACGGCTCGGCGGTGCCGGGCACCTCGCGCAGCCAGGGTTGCGGCGGCATGGCGGGAAGCGGATGTGGCCAGACCATGGTGTCGCCGACGGCATAAATCTCGCAGTCCTCGTTGGTCGCCCCTTTGCAGGCCGCAAGCGCCTTGTCGCGGGCGACCGGCTCGGTCAGTTCCGCCGCCGAGAAGCCGTAGCCGTAGCGGTTGATCGCCAGCGCCTTCTGGGCGCGTGCAGGCACGTAGGAATCCTTGATGTCGTTGCGGTTGTCCTCGCGCAGGAACGGCACCTGCTCGGGAATGAAGGCGCGCGAGACGGGCGCGGGAGGTGTCGCGGCCGTCGCAGGTGCGGCGGGTTCGGGCGCCGCCGGGATCGAGGGCTGCGGAGCGGTGGGCCCCGGCCGGTCCACGGTCCAGAACATGATGCCCCCCGCCGCGATCGCCACCACCAGCGCGAGCGCGGTCGCCGGCCCCCACGCCCGCCGCTTCGCGGGGGGAAGCGCTTCGGGCTTTGCCGTCTCCACGGGTGCGCCCCCCGGTACGATCTCCGCACCGCCCGACATCACCGCAAAGACATGCACCGGCTGCGGGATGTTCTTGACCGGATGGGCGCCAAGATCGCGGAAGTGCAGCGACATCTTGCCGGCGACCTGCTCATGCACGGTGCGCGACACCCAGATGCCTCCCGGCGCCGCCAGCCCCTGCAGCCGGGCGGCGACGTTCACCGCATCGCCCAGCAGGTCACCCTCGCGCTCGACCACGTCGCCGATGGTGATGCCGATGCGGAACAGCATCTGCCGCGACTGCGGGTAGCTGTAGTTCCGTGTCCTCAGCGTCTCCTGGATGTCGATCGCCGCGCGCACGGCATCCACCGAGGATCGGAACTCCGCCAGCACCGCGTCGCCGGCGGTGTTGAAGATGCGGCCGTTGTACTGGCCGACGAAATCCTCGAACACCTTGCGGTAGTTGACGAGGCGGCGGAGCGTCTCCTCCTCGTCCTCGGCCATCAGCCGCGAATAGCCGACCACGTCGGCGCACAGGATGACAGTGATCTTCCGCTGCATGGAAATGGGACGGCTCCGGCCCTGCTGGCGTGCGGACGCCATTCAACCAGAAGCCCGTCCGCTGCGGAAGGCTGGGGATGACGGGCGAACCGCGACTCTCGCCTCGCCCCTACCCCCTTGCCGGCGGGTGGATGAAGTCCCAGGGGCTGGTTTCGCTGTCGGGGTCGAGCACGACCTCGATCAGCGCCGGCGCATCGTCGGCCAGCGCCCGCTCCAGCACTGGACGCAGCGCCGCTGGGCTGTCGACCCGGTGGCCGGCGACGCCGAAGCTCTCGGCGAGCCGCACGAAGTCCGGATTGGCGAGTTCGGAGGCGATGATCCGGCCCTCGAACAGCGTCTTCTGGTCGCGCCGCACATTCCCGAAGGCGGAATTGTTGAACAGCACCGTGACGAGGCCGATGCGCTCGGCGGCGGCGGTGGCCAGTTCCTGCACGCCGAACATGAAGCCGCCGTCGCCGGTGATCGAGACCACCGCCTTGTCCGGGTTCGCCACCTTGACGCCGAGCGCGGTCGGGAAGCCGAAGCCGAGCGTGCCCTGAAAGCCTGAGGACACATAGGTGCGCGGCTCGTAGACCGGGAAGCCGTAGTAGGAGACGAAGCCCGCCTGGCAGAGCTCCTCGACCAGGAACCCGTCGCGCGGCAGCACGTCGCGGATGACCTTGAGGTAGGAGATATGCGGCTCGACGCAGGCGATCTTGCGCGCCGCCTCCGCCCTCGCTGCGGCGATCCAGTCGGCGGCGTCAGGCTCCGGCGATCGTAGCCTGCCGATCGCCTCGGCCAGCGCCAGCGCGCCGTCGGCTGAATCCGCGACGATCCCTGCGTGCGGCTTCAGGCGCACCATCTCGGCCGGATCGATGTCGATACGGATCAGCCATGGCGGTGCCGCCGGCCTGTCGACCAGGCGCATCATGCCTCCGCTCCAGCGCATGTACTGCATCTCGCAGCGGCTGCCGATGCCGATCAGCACGTCGGTTTCCGGCCACAGTTCGTAGGCCGCGACGCTGGACATGCCGAGCGGATCGTCCTCGGCAACCACGCCGCGACCGGAGCGGAACGCGGTGACGGGCGCGCCCAGCGCCTCCGCCAGTGCGCGAACCTCCGCCGAGGCATGCTGCGCGCCGCCGCCGACCATGATCACCGGCCGCCGGCAGTCCTTGAGGATCGCGACTGCGCGGGCGATCTCGTCCGGATCGACGGCGGGTGGAGGCGGGATGTCGGCCGCAACCGCGGTCTCGACAGGCGCGCGCTCCGCCAGCCGGTCCATGCACATCTCGAGATAGCCCGGCCCGCGCCGCCCCGATAGCATCGAGGCCAGCGCGCGGTTGACCTCGCCCGGAACGTCCTGCGCACGATCGACCCGCGCCGCGTGCTTGTTGAGGCGCGACATGATGCCGAGCTGGTCGGGGATCTCGTGCAGCGCGCCCCGGCCCCGGTCGAGGAACTCGGTGGGCACCTGGCCGGTCAGGCAGAGCACCGGCGCATCGTTGGCGAACGCCGTCGACAGGGCCGCCGAGGCATTGAGCACGCCCGGCCCCGGAACCACCGAGTAGGTGCCGACCCTGCCCGTCGAGGCGGCGTAGCCGTAGGCCATGTAGGCGGTTGCCTGCTCGTGGCGCGGCGTCACCGTGCGGATGGCGTTGGCGTGCTTGGCCAACCCGTCGAAGATCGGATAGGTCTGGACGCCGGGAATGGCGAACACCGTGTCGATGCCGTTCGCCGCCAGCGCCTGCGCGAAGGCCTCACCCGCCGAAATCCGCTCCGCCATCGCTCCGCCTCCGTCCTGTTGGGCCGTCAGTCATAGGCGCTCGCGGCGGCTGGGGGAACATCGTCGGGCCGTCGAGCTACAGCACCTCGTCCTTCAGCCAGTAGCCCGCATAGGCAGCCCTGAGGTAGAGCGGGCGCAGGGCCGGCAAAGGGAAGGCGGGAAGTGGCTGCGCCATCACCGCCGGAACGATGTCACGATCCGGACGGGACCCGGCGACGAGTTCGGCGGCGGCCCTGCCCGACCAGGTGCCCATCGAGACTCCATTGCCATGATAGGCGAAGGCGTGGATGACGGTTGGATCGTCCGGCAGCCGCCCGACATGCGGGACGAGATCGCGCGCGAGGCAGACCAGGCCGCGCCAGAAATGGGTGATCTCGACCTCCCTCCACGCCGGGAACATGCGGTGGAAATGCCGTACCAGATCCGCCCGCATCGTTGGGACCGTGGAGGGCGCGGCACTGACGCCGCCCCGCGCGCCGAACAGGAAGCTGCCGTCCGGAAGCAGCCGGAAATAGTGCAGCAGGTTGCGGGAATCATACGCCATGGTGTCGGTCGTCCAGCCCTGCGCCTCGCGCTCCGCCACGCTCAGCGGCCGGGTGGTCAGTACGTTCGACAGGGCAGGCAACAGTCGCCCCACCAGCCCCGGATGCAAGTCCTCGGGCGTATAGCCGTTGGTGGCGACGATCACCTGCCGCGCCTTCAGCGTCCCGCCGGGCGTCGACAGCCGATGCAACCCGCCCGCCTTCTGCCAGGCCTCGACGGCACTCGCGCCATGGATCTTCGCCCCCCGCGCAGCCGCAGCCGCCGCAAGCCCGCGCGCGTACTTCAACGGATGCAGCCCGAACCCGTAGGGCAGGCCGAGCGCCGCCTCGGCCTCGGAATTGACGCACCCGCTGGCGGCGAGGTCCTGCTTGCGGAGGAACCGGCAGTCGACGCCGAAGGTCTCGCGCATGAAGTCGCGGTGCGTTTCCAGTTCGCGGACCCGGTTCGGGCGGTGCGCGATCGTCAGGTCGCCGGAGCCGATCCTGTCGATGTCGAAGCCCTCAGCGGAGGAAATCTCCCCGACGAGGTCGACCGCCTCGCGCTGCACGGCGAAGAAGCGGCGGACCTCCTCCAGGCCGTGTCGACCGATCAGTGCCTGATATGAGACCTTCGCCCCGCCGATGCAGCAGAAGCCGCCGTTGCGCCCGGACGCGCCCCAGCCGGGCTCCGCGCGCTCCAGCACCCTGACGTCGAGGCCGTGGTCGCGGGCAAGATGCAGTGCCGCCGACAGACCGGTGTAGCCGCCGCCGATGACCGCCACATCGCAGGTCTCGTCACCCGCCAGCTGCGGTGTGGCGATCGCGAGCGCCGGAGCGGTCGCCGCCCAGTAGCTGTCGACGGGCATTCGCGGATCGCTGGCAGCGGGATGGTGAACGTGACGCATGGCGGCGATCCTAGCGCCCGGCCGACCTCGGCGACACTGCCTGAGATCATCTTGCCTGTCCGAAAACCGACATTGGCGGCCCGTATCATGCGTGAATCGGCCGCGCCGACGGCGAGCTTGGGAGGAACGCATGAACTCCATCATCGACGGGATCTTTGCCAACATGTCGACCCACGGCCACGAACTGTATGGCGGGGAGGCGGTGACGCAGCTTCAGCACGCGCTGCAATGCGCGGTGCTGGCCCGCCAGGCGGGCTCGGCGCCGGGCCTCGTGACCGCCGCGCTGCTGCACGACTACGGCCACCTCGTCGCCGACGACGACGGCATGGCCGAGCGCGGCGTCGACATGCTGCACGAGGAGGTCGCCGCCGACCATCTGGCGCAGTGGTTCGGGCCCGAGGTGACCGAGCCGATCCGCATGCATGTGGCAGCCAAGCGCTATCTCTGCGCCCTCGACCCGGATTACATGGCCGGGCTATCGCCGGCCTCCCTCGCCTCGCTGGAGGTGCAGGGCGGGCCGTTCACGGCGGCAGACGCGGCGACGTTCATCGAGCGGCCGTTCGCCGAGGATGCGGTGCGGCTGCGCATCTGGGACGATCTTGCCAAGGACGTCGAGGCGACCACGCCGACGATCGGGGACTTCCGGCCGGAAGCCGAGGCGTCCCTCTCCGTCTTGCAGGCGGGCTGAGCCGGGAGGGCTCAGGCTTCAGGTTGCAGGTTCATCTGCAGCCGCTCATCCGCGACCTTGTCGATCCGTGCCTTGATCGAGGGATTCTGCACGAGCAGCCGCCGGAACTCGCCCTCCTCCAGCAGCAGGAGCTGGCAGTAGCCGAGCGCCCTCACATCGGCCTGGCGCCGCTGCCCGGTGATCAGCGCCATCTCGCCGAAAAAGTCGCCGCGGCCGAGCCGGACGCTCGCGCGGCCGGTGTCGACCTCCACGGCCCCGGAGGAAATGAAGAACACCGAGGCGCCGCGATCGCCGCGGCGGATCAGCAGTTCGTCCGGCAGCGCCAGCCGCGGACGCAACAGCGCGCAGATCTTCTCCCTCTCTGCCTCGCTGAGCGCCGTGAACATGGGAAAGCCTTCGACGAGCGCCCGCGTATTGAGACCCAGATCGAGGCGGGGCCGCTGCGCCATGGCCTTGCGGACCGCGTCGAGCTCGCGCTTCAGCGCGCCGTGCAGTTCCGAGCCGATCAGCGCCTCCTCCCGCAGCCCGTCCACCTCCGCCGTCTCCAGTCGGACGGCGAGCTGGGTCAGGAACCGTCGCTCGATCTCGGCGGCGTAGTCCGGATACTGGAGCCTCAGGGCATCGAGCGCGGCAACAATCGCCGCCGACCGCTCGCCCAGGACCTCCCTAAGCTTCTGGGCGATGCGGCGGCCGTAGAGCGGCGACAGCTTGCTCCCGACGAAGCGCTCCAGTTCCTCCAGCACGATGCGCGTGACCATCAGCGTCTCGAAGCGGTCCGCGACACGACGCTCCAGCGGACCATCGATCGCGAACAACCGGTGCAGCAGGTGCGCGACGCGGAACGTCCACGAGAATCCCACCCGCCACGCCGCGGCACGCAGATAGCCCTCCCGACCGGCCGACCTCGTCTGGTCGACTGCCAGTTCGGTCTCCGCCAGCAGGCGCGAGGCGATGCCGCGCGCAATCGCGCCCCCGGCGGCATGCTCCGCGACCAGCTCCCGCTCCCGGTGTGCGAGCGCCACGAGGCCCATGGTCAGACGGTCGGCCTCGGGAATCGCGGTTGCACCTTCCTCCGCCGCGCCCTCGCCGCGGGCTACGTCGCCGAGGTTGCGGACCAGCGGTTTCAGCACGTCGTCGACCGAGATCGATCCGATGCGGTACTGCTTGGCGATCTGCACGATGCTGTCGCGCGCGGAATCCAGCGACAGCGTCAGGATCTGTGCCCGGAGCGCCTGATCGAATGGACTCAGCCGGTCGATGCCCAGCAGCCTTATCACCGGCCGCAGCGTGGTTCCCCCCACCAGCAGGGTGAACAGCACGAATCCGGTCGCCAGGATCGCGACGAACCGCTGCACGTCCGGCACGATCAGCGGGTTTTCGGTGATCGACAGCGCCAGGGCCAGCGTCACCGCCCCCCTGAGCCCGCCCCAGACGATGACGAACTTGAACGGCGTGCTGATCCTCTGGCCGAAGCCGGCTAGCCCCAGGAGCGGCAGCAGCCCGAACAGCACCAGCGCCCGCGCGCCGAGCGAGGCGATGACGACGAGGCCGATCAGTCCCACGTCCAGCCAGTTGATGCCGATCAGCAGCCGCGGCACCAGCAGCGCCGCCAGCACGAAAACCAGCGAGCCGGCGAGAAACGCGAACTGCTCCCAGACCTCCTCGAGAAACCTCCAGTTGGCCGGCGCCAGCCGGTTTCGGCCAAGGACGCCGATGACGAGACCGGCCATCACCACGGCCACGACGCCGGAAACGCCGAGGAACCGCTCGCTTACCACGAAGGCGAGATAGGGCACCGCGATCGACAGCGTCAGCTCCGCGCCGCGCGACTCGCGCAAGGTCAGCGCGAGGCCCATCGCCAGCCGGGCGATCACGAACCCGGCAGCGGCCCCGCCGAACAACGACATCAGGAACATGCCGAAAGCATCGCCGATCGACGGCTGGTGCCCGGTCAGCAGGATCTGCAGAAGCACGGTGAACAGGACGATGGCCGTCGCGTCGTTGAGCAGGCTTTCGCCCTCGACGAGCCGCGTCAGCCGTCCGGGCGCGCCGAGATCCCGGAAGATCGCGACCACGGCAGCCGGATCGGTGGTTGCCACGATAGAGCCCAGCAACAGGCAGACCACCAGCGACACCCCGGCGAAGGGCCATAGCACCAGCCCGATCACCGCTGTCGCCACGACCACCGCGACCACCGCCAGCACGAAGATCGGGACCGCGTCGTCGATCATCCGCCGGACGTCGATTCCCAGCGCGGCCTGGAACAGGAGGATCGGCAGGAAGATGTAGAGGAAGCCGACGGAGGTGATCGGTACGCCGAGCAGCACCTCGGCCATGCCCTCAAACGCTAGCCCGAATTGACGCAGATAGCTCGCGCCGAGCGCCACCACCACCCCGACCGCCGCAAGCAGCACCGTGTTCGGCAGGTTCAGCCGTCCGGCCATCGGCTGCAGCATGCTGATCAGTGCCATAAGGCCGGCAAGAATCAGGATGGTGTTGGACAGGCTCAGCATCGAGAAGACCGGGTCGATCCACGCGGAGGCAGGCACCGCAGGCCGACAGCGGGCGGTCACTGCATCCCGGCAGTCCTACATGCGGGCGCAGCGCCACTCAAGCAGGCCTTCCGGCCGGCCGATCCTCCGCCCCGCCATTGCTGCCACTCCGGCCGGCACGGCGGGCCTGGCTGCCGGAGCGCCCCATTGTTCCAATGATCGCAACAAATGGTTGTTGTTCAAAACACTCGCCAGTATGGCGATCCACTTTCATTGAAATCATGCCGGATTTTATTCTATTGCACCGCAACCGTACTTATTTGGTTCTCACTGTGTTCCGCACTTCCATTTGCCGACCTAGTATATCACATATAACGCTGCGTCATTCTGGAAGTCTCCGCCTCGCGACCACTACCGCGGCCTGCAGCTATGCCAGACGGTTGACTCCTCGCGCCGGATCGCCCAAGCCCCTGTGCGACAGCGCAGCGGCGCATCCGACATCGAGGACCTGTGATGGATCATACTAACATACTGAAGGATCTTGGGCTTTCCGAACTGACCGTCGGGGGCACGCTGGCCGTCCACAGTCCGGTCGACGGCGCCAGGATCGCCGATGTCGCCGAGACGGGGCTCGCAGAAGTCCCGGGCATGATCGCGACGGCCAACCAGGCCTTCCGCGAGTGGCGCAACGTTCCGGCCCCTGTTCGTGGCGAACTCGTGCGCCTGCTCGGCGAGGAACTGCGCGCCGCCAAGGAACCGCTCGGCCGGCTGGTATCGCTGGAAGCCGGCAAGATCCTTTCCGAGGGCCAGGGCGAGGTGCAGGAGATGATCGACATCTGCGACTTCGCCGTCGGCCTGTCGCGCCAGCTCTACGGCCTCACCATCGCCTCCGAGCGTCCGGGCCACCGGATGATGGAGACCTGGCACCCGATGGGCGTCACCGCCGTCATCACCGCCTTCAACTTCCCGGTCGCGGTGTGGTCGTGGAACACCGCGATCGCGCTGGTGTGCGGCAATTCGGTGATCTGGAAGCCGTCCGAGAAGACCCCGCTGACCGCGCTCGCCTGCCAGAAGATCCTGGAGAAGGCGATGGCGCGCTTCGGCAAGGCCCCGGCCGGACTGAGCCAGGTGGTGATCGGCCGGGCCGACATCGGCGAGGCGCTGGTCTCTTCGCCCGACGTCGCCATCGTCTCGGCGACCGGATCGACCCGCATGGGCCGCGCGGTGGGTCCAGTCGTGGCGGCGCGCTTCGGCCGGCTGATCCTCGAACTCGGCGGCAACAACGCCATGATCGTCGCGCCGTCCGCCGATCTCGACCTCGCGGTGCGCGCCATCACCT
>JAEYRQ010000080.1 GCA_023435545.1 Pseudomonadota bacterium
TCACCCCAGCCCTCTCCCGGAACGGGAGAGGGAGAGAGCGACGCGGCGGGCCTCGCGCGTGGATTTCATCCTCATGTCGGCCCCGCTCCGGCGGGGCCGTTCGCGTTCTGGCGATCTCTTTGCCGTCCGGACAGGCAGGTCGCACGTATTTTGACCATCCGATAAAAAATTTTGCGAATTTCCCGGAATGGTGCCATCCTGCCGTTACGGGCGCGATCGCACCTCCCGTCCAGGCGGCTCCCCCCGAGGGCCGGACGGACAGGGGAGGGAGGTGCGGTGCCCGCCGTGGAGGAGGAAGGCATGGCATCGACCCCGCATGTCGGCGCGCCCGACATCGCCGCCGGGCGACTGGCGCCCGAGGATTATTCCGACAACTTCTCGGACCTGCACCCGCCGCTGACCACCCACGAGGCGCGCGTCGAGGCGGATCGCTGCTACTTCTGCTACGACGCGCCCTGCACGATCGCCTGCCCGACCTCGATCGACATCCCGCTGTTCATCCGGGAGATCTCGACCGGCAATCCGATCGGGGCTGCCCGCACCATCTTCGCCGATAACATACTCGGCGGCATGTGCGCCCGCGTCTGCCCGACGGAGACGCTCTGCGAGGAAGCCTGCGTGCGCATGGAGGCCGAGGGCAAGCCGGTCCGGATCGGCGAGCTTCAGCGGCACGCGACCGACGCCTGGATGGAGGCACGACCGGCCCAGCCGTTCTCCCGCGCCACGCCGACCGGCAAGCGCATCGCCGTCGTGGGCGCCGGGCCGGCGGGCCTCGCCTGCGCCCACCGCCTCGCCCTGCACGGCCACGATGTCGTGATCTATGACGCCCGCAAGAAGCCGGGCGGCCTCAACGAATACGGTATCGCCGCCTACAAGACCGTCGACGATTTCGCCCAGCGCGAGGTGGAGTTCATCGTGTCCGTCGGCGGCATCTCGATCGAAACCGGCAAGGCGCTCGGACGGGATCTCTCCGTCGCTGGCCTCGCCTCGTCATTCGACGCGGTGTTCCTCGGCGTCGGCCTCGCCTCGGTGAACGCGCTCGGCGTTCCGGGCGAGGATCTCGACGGGGTGATCGACGCCGTCGACTACATCGCCAGCCTGCGGCAGGCGGACGATCTCGCCGAACTGCCGGTCGGCCGACGCGTGGTCGTGATCGGCGGCGGAATGACCGCGATCGACGTCGCGGTGCAGTCGAAGCTCTTGGGCGCGCAGGAGGTCACGCTCGTCTATCGCCGCGGCCCCGATCAGATGGGCGCCAGCGGCTTCGAGCAGGATCTGGCGCTCACCAACGGTGTCGTCATCCGCCATTGGGCCAAGCCTGTGCGCGTCCTCGGCGGCAACGACAACCACGTGCGCGCCGTCGCCTTCGAGACGACGCGGCTCGACGGTGATCGCCTGGTCGGCACCGGCGAGACATGGGAACTTCCCGCCGACATGGTGTTCAAGGCGATCGGCCAGGCATTCGACGCAGGCCCGCTCAACGGTTCGGGGGCGGCGATCGCGCTCGAGAAGGGCCGCATCCGCGTCGATGCCGAGCGCCGCACCTCGCTCGCCAAGGTCTGGGCCGGCGGCGACTGCATCGCCGGCGGCGAGGACCTCACCGTCACCGCCGTCGAGGACGGTAAGCTGGCGGCGGAATCGATCAGCCGGGCGCTGTCCGCCGGCGCCTGACCCGCATTCCCTCTCCCGCCTGCGGGAGAGGGTCAGGGTGAGGGCCAGTCGATCGCACCTTCGGGATCCGGACCCTCACCCCATCCCTCTCCCGCGGGCGGGAGAGGGCGCTTGAGGAGGAGAGCATGGCCGATCTTCGCAGCGAGTTCCTGGGGATCAGGACCCCCAATCCGTTCTGGCTGGCCTCGGCGCCGCCGACGGACAAGGAGTACAATGTCGTCCGCGCCTTCCGCGAAGGCTGGGGCGGTGTGGTGTGGAAGACGCTCGGCGAGGACCCGCCGATCGTCAACGTCAACGGCCCGCGCTACGGCGCCACCTGGGGGCCGGACCGGCGGCTGACCGGCTTCACCAATATCGAACTGATCACCGACCGCTCGCTGGAGATCAACCTGCAGGAGATCAAGCGGGTGAAGCGCGACTGGCCGGACCGCGGCCTGATCGTCTCGCTGATGGTGCCTTGCGAGGAGGCGAACTGGGCAGCGATCCTCAAGCGCGTCGAGGAGACCGAGGCCGATGGCGTCGAGCTCAACTTCGGCTGCCCGCACGGCATGTCGGAGCGCGGCATGGGCTCGGCCGTCGGCCAGGTGCCCGAATACATCGAGATGGTGGCGCGCTGGTGCAAGCAGCACACCCGCATGCCCGTCGTCGTCAAGCTCACCCCCAACGTCACCGACATCCGCGGACCCGCCCGCGCGGCGAAGGCGGGCGGCGCCGACGCGGTGTCGCTGGTCAACACGGTGAACTCGATCATCTCGGTCGATATCGACAACTGGTCGCCGGAACCGATGGTCGACGGCAAGGGCACCCATGGCGGCTATTGCGGCCCGGCGATCAAGCCGATCGCGCTCAACATGGTGGCCGAGATCGCCCGCGATCCGCAGACGCGCGGCATCCCGATCTCCGGCATCGGCGGGGTGACGGTCTGGCGCGACGCGGTCGAGTTCATGGCGCTGGGGGCTGCCAACGTCCAGGTCTGCACCGCGGCGATGACCTACGGCTTCAAGGTCGTCAAGGAGATGGTCTCCGGCCTGAGCGACTGGATGGACGACAAGGGTTACACCCACCTCTCCGAGATCGTTGGGCGCGCGGTGCCGAACGTCACCGACTGGCAGTACCTGAACCTCAACTACATCGCCAAGGCTCGCATAGATCAGGACCTCTGCATCAAGTGCGGTCGCTGCCACGTGGTCTGCGAGGACACCTCGCACCAGGCGATCACCGCGAGCGTGAACGGGACCCGCCACTTCGAGGTGATCGACGAAGAGTGCGTCGGCTGCAACCTCTGCGTCACGGTTTGCCCGGTCGAGAACTGCATCACCATGGAGCGCATCACCGGCATCGACCCGCGCACCAAGGCGCCGATCCCCGACACCTACGGCAACTGGACGACCCACCCCAACAACCCGAACGCGGTGCGCGAGGCGGCGGAGTAGGCATCGAGGGGCGGCAGTCGGCCGCCCCTCATTTCGGCCTCAAGACCGGCTGGCGGTCACTCGATGACGGTCACAATGTGCCGGGTCGAGGGATCGACCAGCACCGTGCGGTTGTCGACGACGACATAGCGGTACTGCTCCACGTCCGGGATCCCCTGGAAAGTGTGTAGCTCGACCTCGGTGGGAACCGTCGCGCCGACGCTCACCTCGAACGTGGTGGTGGCCGGCGCAGGCGGCGAGGCCATGACGTACTCGCGAACCTGGGTCTGGACCTCGGGCTGGATCACCACGGTGTCGGCGAAGGCGGCAGTGGACAGGACCGCGGCGGCCGCGGCGGCCATCAGAACATGCTTCATCGGTAGAACTCCTTGCTGTGCCCCCCGGCGGTGCAGTTCTAAACCTCGAGAGGCCAAGGAGGTTCCTTTGGCGACTAACACGCCCCTCGCGTTCATGTTTGTTCTTGATTTGTTCTAATGTGGATGCTAGTCTTGCGACCTGTGCTGGGGAAATGCCAAAGGAGGTTGTCGGTGAAGCTCTATGGCGCCAAGCACACGCGCGCGTTCCGGATGCTTTGGATGCTGGAGGAATGTGGCGCGAAGTACGAGCAGGTGCGTGTCGACGTCACGACCGGCGCGCAGAACACCCCGCTCTTCCACGCGATCAATCCCATGGAGAAGGTGCCGGCCCTGGTCGACGGCGATGCCAGGGTGGCCGAGTCCGGCGCGATCTGCTGCTATCTGGCCGACCGATTCCCAGAGGCCGAGCTTGCGCCCGGTATCAACGACCCGGCGCGCGGGCGCTACCTGCAGTGGCTGTTCTTCTCCGGCAACTGCATCGAGCCATCCTTCCACGAGAAGCAGACGGGCATCGCCCCGCCGCCCTCGGCGGCCGGCTGGTCGAGCTATGCGCGCGTCGTCAGCGTCCTCGACGAAGCCCTCTCCGGCGGCCCGTGGCTGCTCGGCGAGCGGTTCTCGGCCGCCGACGTGATGATCGGCTCGGACCTCTGGTATGGGGTCCGGGCGTTCCGGCTAATGGAGTCGCGGCCGAGCTTCGAGGCCTATATCGATCGCTGCGTCGCCCGCCCGGCGTTCAAGCGGGCGGAGGAGGCGGACGAACGCTGGGGGTGACACGCCACCCGGACCGACGCCGGGACCCCTAATCCTCGCGTCATCCCGGACGGCCGCATGGCCGATCCCGGATCGGGAGGGCACACCGGCGCCGTCGTGCGCCCCGATCCCGGCTCTTCGGCTGCGCCTGCGGCCGGGATGACGCAGTGGTGAGGGGTTACGCCTCCTCCTCGAAGCCGGTCAGCACATTGACGGCGTTCACGCCGATCTCCTCGATCGCGTAGCCGCCCTCCATCAGGAACACCGTCGGCAGTCCCATGCGGGCGATGCGGCGGCCGATCTTCAGGAAATCCGGCGTCGTCAGCTTGAAATGCGAGATCGGATCGCGCTCGAAGGTGTCGACGCCGAGCGAGACGACCATGGCATCCGGCGCATAGGCCGCAACCTCGCCGCAGGCATCCTCCAGCGCCGCGCCCCAAGCGTCGTAGGAGGTCCCGAACGGCATCGGGTAGTTGACGGTGAAGCCTTCGCCGGGGCCCGCGCCGATCTCGTCGGCATAGCCGAGGAAGAACGGATACTCGGTCCTTGGGTCCCCGTGCAGCGACAGAAACTGGACGTCGGCGCGGTCGTAGAAGATCGCCTGCGTGCCGTTGCCATGATGATAGTCGACATCGAGGATGCTGACCCGCGCCGCGCCGTGATCGCGCAGCCATTGCGCGGCGATCGCGGCGTTGTTGAGGAAGCAGTAGCCGCCATAGTAGTCGGCCGCGGCGTGATGACCCGGCGGCCGGCAGAGGCCGAACGCCGCGCGCGCGCCGTCCCTTACCATCGCCGTCGCGGTCAACGCGACGTTGGCGCTCGCCCGCGCGGCGGCCCAGCTGCCCGCCGTGATCGGCGTTCCGGCGTCCATCGAGAAATAGGACAGCTTGCCGTCGATCGTCTCGGGCTCGATCGACCTCAGGCCGCGGATCGCCCAGACCAGCGGCAGCGCCTCGTAGTCGCGTCCGCTTGCCGCCCACATCTCCCAGGCCCGCTCCAGGAAGGCGAGATAGCGGGCATCATGCACCCGGCCGAGCGATTCGATGCCGAAGTCGAGGGGCGGCTCCACCGGCCCGAGCCCGGTCTCGCGGACCCGCGCCAGCACGATCTCGGCGCGCTCGGGCTTCTCCACGGCGGGCTTGAGCGGCCCTTCGATCAGCTCGAGCCTGGCGGCATGGAGCCGGTGATCCTCGCTGTAGACGGTCTTCATGGTCTCTCCGGCGGTAGGCGGTCCCGCATCTCTAGCCGGTTCGGCGCTAGCGAAACAATCGAAACACGCCGTCGCGCGGCGGAAACACATGGGGCGAACGACTGCAACGCCGGCGCGGTCTATTCCGCGACGAGTACCCAGCCCCGAAGGGAGAAACCAATGAATCAGATGTTTCGGTTCGACACCGACCGCGCGGCGGCCTTCGAGGGCCGCATGGTGTCCATGCTGAACGAGGGTGCGCTCGTCCTGATGACCTCCGTCGGCTATCGCACCGGCCTGTTCGACACGATGGCGGCGATGGGCCCCGCCACAAGTGCCGAAATCGCGGTCAGGGCGCGGCTCGCCGAGCGCTATGTGCGCGAATGGCTGGGTGCCATGACGGTGGGTCGCATGGTCGAGCACGACCACGAGACGGGCACCTACACCCTGCCGGCCGAGCATGCCCGCTTCCTCGCCCGCGACGGCGGCGGCGCCAACCTGGCGATGGGCGCACAGATGCTGCCGATCCTCGCCGCGGTCGAGACCGACGTCGTGGAATGCTTCCGCAATGGCGGCGGCGTGCCCTACGAGAAGTTCGAACGCTTCCATGAGGCGATGATGGAGGAGAGCGGCCAGACGGTGCTGCCGGTGCTGGTCGACCAGATCCTGCCGCTGGCGCCTGAAATCGTCGGGCGGTTGCAGGCCGGCGCCCGCGCCCTCGATGTCGGCTGCGGTCGCGGCCGCGCGCTCAACCTGATGGCGGAAGCGTTCCCGAAGAGCCGCTTCGTCGGCTACGACCTGTCACTGGAGGCGGTCGAATTCGCCCGTGCCGAGGCGCGCCGCAAGGGGCTCGTCAACGTCGAGTTCCAGGTCCGCGACGTGACCGACCTCGACCGCACCGCCGAACTGGGCGCGTTCGACCTGGTCACGACCTTCGACGCCGTGCACGACCAGGCGGACCCGCTCGCGGTGCTGAAGGGCATCCGCCGCGCGCTGAAGGCCGACGGCGTCTACATCTGCCAGGACATCAAGGGTTCCTGCCACCATCACGGCAACATGGATCATCCGATGGCGCCGTTCCTCTACACCATCTCGACCATGCACTGCATGACCGTGTCGCTCGCCCAGGGCGGCGCCGGGCTCGGCACCATGTGGGGCTGCGAGACCGCGCTCGCCTACTTCGCCGAGGCAGGGTTCTCGCACTCGACGATGCACGAACTCGAGCACGACGAGATGAACGTCTACTACGTCTGCCGGCCCTGAGCGGGCGGCGGATCCATCAACAACCCGAAAGGCCGGGGTGCCAGCCTGGCGCCCCGGCCGAGCGGAAGGAGCGCGACATGCGCAACGACATCATTCGTCCCCTGGCCGCCTGCGCGATCGCCGCGGCATCGCTGATCGCCGCCGCGCCGGCCTCCGCGCAGACGGTCGATGCCTGCTACGAGATTCGCGACGGGAAGCAAGACACACCCATCGGAGGCTTCGTGCGACTGCTCACCCGGCCGGTGGATGCGCTCAGGCATACGACGCCCACGCAAGAGATGTACGAAATGCACGGCCGGCTGACGTTCCGTACCGGCCGCACCGTCGGAGGGCGGCCCGAGGTTGAGATGGACATCTTGACCGGTTCCATCCTCGTCGTGACCGGCAAGGGCGCGCAGATGTCGCTGTTCCGCAACTTCGGCAGGGGCAGCCAGACGCTCAACGGGTTCTCCGTGCTCGATTGCGGCACCAGGCGGGACGCGCCCGTCGCCCCGAAATGGATGTGCCGGGGAGTGACCGGCTCCGACAGTCGTGACGCCGCGAGACCAATCGTGCGGGCGCGCGAGCTGATCCTGAAGAAGGTGCCGATCAAGACGGACGGGTGCGGCGACTTCACGATCCGTACCGAGTGACGCCTCAGGCGGGCTTCACCCGCACATGCGCCGCCGACCAGGCCCCCGGCCAGACCTCGGCGGCGCCCGCCCGCTTCTCGCGGATCAGGCCGACCGGCAGGTCGCGGGCGATCAGGAACGGCCCGTCACTATCATGCTCGCCGACCGGATCGGTGGCGGCGAAAACGCCGGTGAAGCCCAGCTCCTTTTCGCAGGGGACGAAAACCGCGCAGCCGGAGACGTTGGTCTCGTTCTGGGTCGAGCCAGGTGCCGACCCGACGCAACCGGTGGCGGCCACGATTGTCATCAGTTCCACCGCACGCGCCTTGGCGCAGCCGAACACCCGGCTGTAGCCCGACAGGAGCCCCGTCATCGACGGCACCATCAACAGGTCGATGTCCTGCGGCGCCAGCAGGCTCGACAGTGCCGGCATCTCCACGTCGAGGCAGATCAGCGTCGCGATCTTCAGGCCGCGCCACTCGACGACGACGATCTCGTCGCCGGTGGCGAGCGACCAGCTGTCGGGATCCTGCTCGCCGGGCGTCGGCGCCATCTTGTCCTGGGCGATCGCGCGGCCGTCCGGCAGCAGCAGCCAGGCCCGATTGCGGTGGCCGCCGTTCACCGTCCATGGCATCGACCCGGCGAGCAGCGCGACCCCGTGCTTTCCGGGAAGCGGTTTCAGCAACTCCAGCGCCTGCGGTGCCTGGTCGGCCATCCAGCCGATCTCGGCAGCGGGCTCCAGCCCGGCGGGCTTGAAGCTCAGCCACTGCTCGCACGCATACTCCGGCATGATCAGGATGTCGGCCCCGGCGCGCGCGGCCTCCGTCAGCTTCGCGTCGACCCGCGCCGCCCAGGCCTCGAGACCGTTCAGCGGCGCGGAGAGATTGGTCGCCCACAGGGCGAGGGTGAGGGTATCGGTCATCAAGCGCCCACTATTGCAGTCATCCACCACCGTCATCCCGGCCGAGTGGAGCGAGAGCCGGGATCGGGATGCCTCTTCGGAGAGGTTGTGCCCTCCCGATCCCGGATCGGCGA
>JAEYRQ010000128.1 GCA_023435545.1 Pseudomonadota bacterium
CAACGGTTTTCGAGACCGCCCCGTTCGACCACTCCGGCACCTCTCCGCGAGAAGGGCGAGCCTACCTACACGACCGACCTTCCCCCGGCAAGGGGCGGTGGAACCCGCGGAACGCGTGCGCCACGGCATGCACCGCTACCGCGCCGCTCGCCGGCAGGGGCGTGCCGGGCCTGCTGCTCCGGCCGGCCCCTCAGACGAGTTCGTCCGTCGCCCGCCACTCGGGCGATACATAGTTGACGATCAGCGACTTGCGCACCCCCCGGATCGGCCGGGGCTCGAAGCCGTGCCAGGTGTCGCCAGCGGGCAGGAAGATCAGGCCGAGCCCGCGCCCGTAGGGGCTGGCGCCGAGATGCACCTTGCCGGTGGCGTCATATATGTCGGTGCCGGCGTCCGCCAGCGCCGGGTCATCGGAAAGATAGATCAGCATGGTGAACAGCTTCACCCGGATGTCGGTGTGCGGCTCCAGCCAGAAGCCGTCGACGTCCTGGGTGTATTCGATGCGGCCACGCGCCGCCGACAGGTCGAGCCCGCAGGCGGCTTCGATCGCCTCCACTGTGCGGCGGTCGCGGAAGACGGCGCCGAGTTCGGCGCAGACCGGGTGATGCGACTGGGCGTCGCGGTCGAAGAACACCCGGGTCGAGTTGTTGGTCTCGCGGCGGCCGTCGAACTGCGACTTCACCGGGGCGCGGTAGGGCAACGCCAGGATGCGGTCGATGACGTCGCCCGGCAGCGCATCGCGCAGGAGCCAGTGCCGCCACGGGCTGTCGTTGCAGGTCGCGGTCTGAAGAGCGCTGGTGAAGGTCTCGATGGTGCGGTCGATGGGTGCGTCGAGCATGGTAGACCCCGTCAGGCGAAGGGATTGAGGCGCTTCAGGCGCGCCGAGATGCGATGGCGGCCGATCTCGCGGTCGTGGGCAGCCTGCGAGGTGACCCAGTTGAACATCACGTAGCGGCGCGGCCCCTCGAACGACTTGTGGCCGTGCCAGGAATTGTCGGTGCGGCGGAAAGCGACGAAGGTGCCGCCATCGGGAGGCACCTCGGCGATGGTCGACTCGATGTCGCCGGGATCGCGCAACAGCCGCAGCCGGCCGCCGCCCTCGGCCCATGGCTCGTTCAGATAGAGCAGGCAGGTCACGACCTTGGAGGTCGAATCGGTGTGGATCTTGCCGTCGCTCGCCCGGCAGTGGCCGCGCACGGTGATCATCAGCGGCTTGTGGGCGAGATCGACATCGAACTTCTCCGACAGGATGTCCTCGAGGTCGGCGCCCCGGATATCCTCGATCAGCGCGGCGAAGGCGGGTCCGTAGGCGAGCTCCGGCAGCGGGAAGATGCCGGGATGGGCGATCGCCGGGAAGTCGGCCCGGATCGCGGCGAGCGCGTCCGGATCGAGCGTGCCGGACGCGGTGAAGTAGGGGAACGGATCGCCGGCGACCGGCGCCGCCCGCAGGGCCTCGAGATCGAGCATCTGCCGCCTCGGTGTTGGTTGCGTTTGCGACAGGCTAGGTTCGGCGCCGACCCCCGCCTTGCGCTGGATCAATCCGCGTCGGCGCGCCGCAGGGGAGGGCGCCGTTCGCATTGACATCGCGGCGGGGCTCCGTATATTCCGCCTCGATCGCGCGGGGGGGCAGCTTCCCGCGCCTTAATGCGCTGTCCGAGGTCCCGCCGCCCTTGCAGGGCGGCCTCCAAAGACCGCGACGGAGGGCTTCCCCAAGGGCGGACCCCGGTGCGGCACCGAAGGACGCGGCGAGAGAGAAGGACTGGATCAACATGTTCGCGGTCATCAAGACCGGCGGGAAGCAGTATCGCGTCGCCGCCGACGATGTCATCACCGTGGAGAAGCTCGCGGGAGACCCCGGCGCCGCCATCACCTTCGGCGAGGTGCTGATGGTGGTCGACGGCGAGGCGACGACGATCGGCGCGCCGCTGGTGGCTGGCGCCAGCGTGGCGGGCGAGGTGGTCGAGCAGACGCGCGGCGACAAGGTGCGTATCTTCAAGCGCAAGCGCCGCAAGCATTATCGCCGCTCGGCGGGGCACCGGCAGCAGCTGACGGTGATCAAGATCACCGACATCCTGACCGACGGCGCCAAGAAGTCGGCGAAGAAGGCCAAGGCGCCGAAGGAAGAGGTGGCAGCTGCCGAAGCGGCCCCCGAGGCAGCGGCGACTGACACGGCGGCCGAGACCCAGGCCGAGCAGAACTGAGGAGTAGCGAGCGATGGCACACAAGAAAGCAGGCGGCTCGTCCCGCAACGGCCGCGATACCGCAGGCCGGCGCCTCGGCGTCAAGAAGTTCGGCGGCGAGAACGTCATTGCCGGCAACATCATCATCCGCCAGCGCGGCACCAGGTGGCATCCCGGCACCAATGTGGGCATGGGCAAGGACCACACGATCTTCGCGCTCGTCGACGGCACCGTGACGTTCCGTGCGGCCGCCGGTGGCCGCCAGTACGTCTCCGTCGTTGCGCCGTCGCCTGCCCCGGCAGAGTAGCGGCGGCCAACCGCCGGCGTCCCTTCAACCCGGCGGACAGACACGATACGAGCCAGGGGAGACGGGACACCGTCTCCCCTGATTTCGTTTGGATCAATCGCCATGGCTTCCCCGATCGACGAGACGCTCAGGACCGACAGGCTGCTGCTGCGGCAAGTCGCTTCCGCCGACGCGCCGGCGATGGCGCGGCTTGCCGGCGACGAGCGGGTGGCGCGCTGGACGGCGGCGATCCCGCATCCCTATCCGGACGGAGCGGCCGAGACCTTCATCGCGGAAGCGGCATTGCGGCGGTCGGCCGACGAGGCGTTGATCTATGCGATCTGCTTGCGGGAAGCGCCGGACGCCCTGATCGGCATGGTGGAGCTGCGCCAGACCGACGGCGGCGCCGTTGAACTGGGCTACTGGCTGGGTCAGCCGTGGTGGGGGCAGGGCCTGATGAGCGAGGCGGTGGCGGCGGCGGCTGGTGCCGGCCGCAGCTGGCGGCCGGGCGCGCTGATCGGCGC